>NZ_CAXFCL010000371.1:0-9337 GCF_964000955.1 uncultured Abyssibacter sp. | reverse complement strand
CAGCCGCTCGGCGCCGTTTTCCCCTCATCGCCGCCGTGCCACAGCAGCACGCAATCGGTGGCCGCATCGGCCCCGAACCCTGACGAGGCCAGGGCGTCACGACATTCCGCGCTGACAATCAGCGCCCGCGGCCGGACCAGGCCGATACTGTGCGCGAGCACCTCGCCCCGCTGATTGTGGTTGAGCAGGCCCGCCACCGCGCCAAGTTTCAGTGCCGCGGCCACGCAGGCCAGCGCCTCCGGCCGGTTCTCCATCAGAACCGCCACCGTCTGCCCGGAACCGATCCCGGCATCGGCCAGTACCGCGGCGATGCGGTTTACCCAGGCATTGAATTCCGCGTAGGTCCAGGTACGGCCCTCGAAGCGCAGCGCTGGTGCATTCGGCGTCCTGGCCGCCCAGCGCTCGAGAATCAGGCCGATCGACTGGCGACTGCCGGGCCGGATCGTCACCAACCGGTACAAGCCCCGAGCCACGGCGGGTGCGTCGGCGGCACCTCGGACGAGACCCCGCGCGATATCGGCAAACCCGACCTGCTTGGTTTCGTTCATCGTCGTCCCTTGTTCGTGCGGGCTCACCCCCGCTGATGGACTGCACAGGGTAGCGACATCACGCACCCATGCGAATGCCCTGCTGCACCGCAAAAACGCCGCAGCACGGTCAACCACATCGCCCCCGGGCGGGTCTGGTCCCGGATAAACTGGGAGGATGAACGCGACCTGGTTGCAACACGTTCCGTACGAGGGGCCTGGCTCGATCAGCGAGTGGATGGCGCATCGCGGCATTCCGTTTCCCGCCGTGGCGCTCTGGAACAACGAGCCGCTGCCAGACCCCGCGTCGCTGGACCTGCTGGTGGTGATGGGCGGGCCGATGAATGTCGACGAGACGGATGCCCATCCCTGGCTGCTCGCCGAGCGGCGGTTCATCCGCGATGCCATCGACGCCGGCGTACGCGTGCTGGGCATCTGCCTGGGCGCACAGCTCATCGCCCGCGCCCTGGGCGCCGAGGTGCGTCGCGGGCCGCGTCAGGAGGTCGGCTGGTTTCCGATCCATCGCATCGCCGGCGCGACGCATCCCCTGTTCGACGATCTGCCCGATGAACTGATGGCCTATCACTGGCACGGCGATACCTTCGATCTTCCGGATGGAGCCATCCACATCGCCGGCAGCCAGCGCTATCCCAACCAGGCCTTCGCATGGGGCGACCACGTGATCGCACTACAATGCCATCTGGAAACCACGCCGCAAAGCGCGCGGGACATCATCGACAACACACGGTTCACGCCGGGGCCGGATATCCAGTCCGCCGATGACATGCTCGCGGACCCGGCGCGTTTCGACGCCCTTCGGTCGGTCATGGACGCGATGATGGAGCGGCTGGTCACGTGATACGTCCTGCGCGCCCGCGATGAATTTCGGCAGCATCGACCCGTGGATGTTCGCGGCCGGGCTGGGTTTCTTCCTGTTCGGCATGCGCCAGCTCGAAGTCGGGCTGAAGATCGTCGGCGGCGGCTGGCTGGAAACCACGCTGCGCCGCTCCACCGGGCATCCGCTGGGATCGATTACCGTCGGCATCATCGCCACCGCGATCCTGCAAAGCAGTTCGCTGGTCGGACTGATGGTGCTGGCCTTCGTCGGCGCCGACATCCTGCGTATGCGCAACGCGGTGGGCGTGATCCTGGGTACCAACCTCGGCACTACCTTCACCGGCTGGCTGGTCACGGCGATCGGCTTCAAGCTCGACCTGGAAGGGCTGGCGATGCCGATCATCGCCATCGGCATGCTCGGCACGGTCGCGCTGGAACGTCGGGCCATGGCCCGCGGCACCGCGCTGGTGCTGCTGGGCCTGGGGCTGCTGCTCTATGGGCTGTCGTTCATGAAGGACAGCGTCGAGGTCTTCGCCGCGTCGCTGGATCTCTCCGCGCTCACCGGTCTGCACGCGTACTGGTTCTTCGTCACCGGCTTCGTCTTCGCCGCCGTGATCCAGTCCAGTTCGGCGACGATGATGATCACGTTGTCGGCGCTGCACGCCGGCATCGTCGATCTGCCATCGGCCGCGGCAATCGCCATCGGCGCCGATCTTGGCACCACGTCGACGCTGATGATCGGCAGCCTGCGCGCGACCGCGGCCGGCAAGCAGGTCGCGCTGGCGCATTTTCTCTACAACCTGGTCACCGCGGCGATCGCCCTGTTCATCCTGCTGCCGGTGCTGGAACCGGGTCTGCGCCTGGTCGGGCTCACCGACCCGCTGTTCGGCCTGGTCGCGTTCCACAGCTTCTTCAACCTGCTCGGCATCTTTATCTTTCTGCCGCTGATCGACCCGTTCTCGCGCTTTCTGGAACGCCGCTTCGTCCGCATCGCCCCCGGCCGCGCGCAGTACCTCGGCAAGACACCACCGCAGATCGACACGGCGGCCCTGGCCGCGCTGGAAGCCGAATCGGTTGCGCTGCTGCGTGGCGTGATCGCCTTGAACCGGCGCTGCTTCAGGCTGGAGGGGCCGGCCAGCTCCGGTTGGACGATGCGGTTTGGCAACCACAATCCCAGCTACGAGGAGGCCTACGCGACGCTGAAGCAGATCGAAGGCGAGGTGCTGGACTATGCGCGTCGGACGCAAACGCTGTCGCAATCCGACCGGGTCGCGGCGCGCATCGAGCACCTGCTGATGGCCGTGCGCGACGGCATCTACTCCGCG
This sequence comes from uncultured Abyssibacter sp., assembly GCF_964000955.1. Lineage (NCBI taxonomy): Bacteria > Pseudomonadati > Pseudomonadota > Gammaproteobacteria > Chromatiales > Oceanococcaceae > Abyssibacter > uncultured Abyssibacter sp. The sequence goes on along the minus strand of NZ_CAXFCL010000371.1, from coordinate 6,648 downwards.
AAGAGCATCAAGGACATCCGCGCCAACCTGGTGGAATTCCGCCATCTGGAGCAGGACGGAATCCGCGCCTATGTCGAGCGGCTGACCACGCACATGCGCGGGTTCTACAGCGGCCTCGAGGCCATTCTGGACAGCGATGAAACCGTGGCCGCCGAACGCACCGATGATCTGCACCGGGTAGACGGCGAGTTCATGCGAACCGTGACGCAGGACTTCTACCGCGACGAGTCCACCGCGGCCCTGACCGACCTGCAAACCTCGACGTTTCTCAACGTGCTGCGTGAAGTCGACTCGGCCGATCGCGCGCTGATTCGCGCCGTGCAGGCGCTGAACCAGCAAACCGCTTGAGGCAGGTCAACGAGTGGTCATGACGGGCGTCTAGACTGCAAGCCATGTCAGCGCCCCCCAAACTCTCGCAGCCGACGGACGAACCGGTCTTCCACGCGCGGGGGCTGACCAAGGTCTACCGCATGGGCGAGATCGAGGTGCATGCGCTGCGCGGTGTCGATCTGGACCTGTACGCCCGCGAGTTCGTCGTGCTGCTGGGTGCGTCCGGCAGCGGCAAGTCGACGCTGCTGAACATTCTCGGCGGCCTGGACGCGCCCACCGATGGCGAGGTGAGTTGCCGCGGCACGCTGCTGACCGGCGCCGATGAGGATGCGCTGACCCGGTTCCGGCGGGCCAACGTCGGTTTCGTGTTCCAGTTCTACAACCTGATCCCCAGCCTGACCGCGCGGGAAAACGTGGCGCTGGTCACGGACATCGCCGACAACCCGATGACCCCGGAAGACGCGCTGGCGCTGGTCGGGCTGACCGAGCGCATGGACCACTTTCCGGCGCAGCTCTCCGGCGGCGAACAGCAACGGGTCGCCATCGCCCGCGCCGTGGCCAAACGCCCGGCCGTGCTGCTCTGCGACGAACCCACCGGCGCGCTGGACTCCAAAACCGGGATTCGCGTGTTGCAGGTGCTGGAACGCATCAATGCGGAAACCGGGGCGCTAACGGTGGTGATCACCCACAACGCCGTCATCGGCGACATGGCCGATCGCATCATCCATCTGAGCGACGGGCGGATTGCCGGGGAGGATCGCAATCCGCGACGCGCCCGCGCCGACGAGTTGCACTGGTGAAGACGCTGCACACCAAGCTGCGCCGTGAACTGCGTCAGCTCACCGGACAGTTACTGGCCATCGCGCTGGTGATGACCGGCGGGATCGGCACCATGGTCATGGCGCTGACCAATTACCAGGCACTGTCGGACACCCAGACCCGCTACTACAGCGAGTACCGCTTCGCCGATGTGTTCGCCAGCCTCAAGCGCGCGCCGGACGCCATGGCCGACGCGGTCCGGGCCGTGGACGGCGTCCGCCACGTGGAGACGCGAGTCACCGGCTTCGCCAATCTCGAAATTGATGGCTATGACGAGCCGGTGACGGGCCAGCTCGTCTCGCTGTCGGGGCCCGGCGATCCGGGATTGCACCAGCTTTATCTGCGCGCCGGGCATCTGCCGGACGCGAATGACGAGGTAGTCATCAGCGAGGCCTTCGCCAACGCGCACGGCTTCCGGCCAGGCGATACGCTGACCGCGATTCTCAACGGCCGGCGCCAGCGGCTGCGCATCAGCGGCCTGGGTTTGTCGCCGGAGTTCGTCTATCAGATCCGGCCGGGCGACGTGTTTCCCGACAACCAGCGTTTCGGCGTGCTGTGGATGCGACGCGAGCCGCTGGCCACGGCCTTCGATCTGGACGGCGCGTTCAACGACCTGATCCTGACGCTGGAGCGCGACGCCCGGGCGCAGGACGTGATCGACACTCTGGACCGCCTACTCGAGCCCTACGGCTGCGCCGGCGCCTACGACCGGTCGTTGCAGGTCTCGCACCGCTTTCTCGACGAAGAACTGCGTGGGCTCGACGTGATGACCCGGATGTTCACGGTGATCTTTCTCAGCGTCACGGCGTTTCTGCTCAACGTGGTCATCGGCCGCCTGATCAGCACCCAGCGCGAACAGATCGCCGTGCTCAAGGCCTTCGGCTACTCCCGGCTCGAAGTCGCCAAGCACTATGTCGAACTCGCGCTGCTGATGGTCGGTTTTGGCGTGCTGCCGGGCCTGGCGATGGGCTCCTGGCTGGGACGCGGCATGGCCAATCTCTACATGGAGTTCTACAGCTTTCCGTTCCTGTCCTGGTCGCTGCGACCGGGGGTGATCGCGCTGGCATTCGGCTTCGCACTGGTCGCCGCGATACTCGGCACCATCGGCGGGCTGCGACGCGCCTTCGCGCTGGCGCCGGCCGAGGCGATGCGCCCCGAGGCGCCGCCGGTGTTCCGGCGCACGCTGGGCGAGCGGCTCGGATTCGGACGCCTGCTCGATCCCGCGGCGCGCATGGTGCTGCGCAACCTGGAGCGCAGGCCGCTGCGCTCGACGCTGTCGGTACTCGGCATCGGCATGGGCGTCGGCATCCTGATCATGTCGCGATTCCAGGCCAGCGCCGTCGACGCAATGGTCGAGGTGCAGTTCGGGCTGGCGCAGCGCGACGATCTCGCGGTGACCTTCGTCGAGCCCACGGCCTCGCGCTCGGCGCTGGACCTGGCATCGCTACCCGGCGTGTACGCGGTGGAACCGTTCCGAACCGCCTCGGTGCGGCTGCGCAATGAGCACCGCAGCTACCGGCTGGCGCTGCTGGGGCTGACACCGGGCGCGGACCTCAAGCGCCTGCTGGACGACAGCCTGCACCCGGTATCGCTGCCCGACGACGGTCTGCTGCTCACCGACTATCTCGCGACCATGCTTGATGTCGAGGCGGGCGACACGCTCGGTGTCGAGTTTCTGGAAGGCCATCGCCGTACCGTGTCGGTGCTGGTCACGGGTGTGGTCCGCGAGTACCTGGGTGTCGGCGCCTATGCCTCGCGCGCGACGGTGAACCGGCTGCTGGACGAGGGGCCATCGATCTCCGGCGCCTGGCTGGGGCTGGACCCAAGGCACCGAACCCAGGTGATCCGCGAGCTGCGTGCCGCACCGCAGGTCGCCGCCGTGACCGATCGCGTGGCGACCATGCAGAGCTTTCGCGACACCATGGCGGAGAACGTGCTGACCTTCGCGCTGATCGCGACGCTGCTGGCCGGCAGCATCGCCTTCGGCGTGGTCTACAACAGCGCCCGGATCACGCTGGCCGAGCGCGGTCGCGAACTCGCGAGCCTGCGGGTGCTGGGCTACACGCGGCAGGAGATTCGCGGCCTGCTGCTGGGCGAGCTGTTCGCACTCAGTTTCACCGCGCTGATCCCCGGGTTCCTGATCGGCTACGGCCTGTCAGCGCTGATGATTCAGGCCTTCGCCTCCGATCTCTACCGCATCCCGCTGATCTTCGACCCGTCGGGCTTCGCGCTCGCCGCCCTCGTCACACTGGCTTCGACCGTGCTCTCGGCATTGTTCGTGCGCCGGCGCCTGAACCGGCTGGACCTGGTCTCGGTCCTCAAATCCAGGGAGTAGACCGATGAAACCCGCAAAGTTGATCCGCTATGTCGTCGGCATCGCCGTGCTCGCCACCCTGGTCGCCGTGATGCTGTGGCCAGCCGCCCAGCTCGTGGACATCCGCGAAGTCGAACAAGGCGCCGTGGTGGCCTCGATCGAGGCCGAAGGACGCACGCGGCTGCGCCATCGCTACGTCATCACCGCACCGGTGGCGGCGACAACACGCCAACCAGCGCTGGAGCCGGGCGATCCGGTGCGGGCAGGCCAGGTACTGGTGGTGATGGACCCCGTGACCTCGCCGGTGCTGGATGCCCGCGCCCGCGCGCAGGCGGAGGCCGAAGTCGCCGCCGCCGAGGCGGCCCTGGCCGCCAGCCGGGAGGACACGCGCGCCGCCGAGGCGGTCGCCGCCCAGGCCCGGGCGGAAGCGAAGCGCCTGCGGGCCTTGCTGGAACGCCAGGCCGTCGCGCCCGACACGGCCGAGCGCGCCGAAACCGAACGTCGCCGCGCGGAACGGGCATCGGCCAGCGCGCGGTTTCACGAGGTCACGGCGAAACATCAGCTGGAGGCGGCAAAGGCCGTGCTGGCGACGGCGGACGGCGGCACGCCATCGGATGACACGGCCGTACGCCTGACCTCCCCCATCGATGGCGTGCTGCTGCAACGTCATTTCGACAGCGCCCAGCCGGTACAGACCGGGGCGCCGCTATGCGAGATCGGCAATCCCCGGGACATGGAAGTGGAGGTCGACGTGCTGTCCAGCGACGCCGTGCGGCTGCGTCCGGACATGCGCGTCGAATTGCTGCGCTGGGGCCGGCCCGAAGCGCTGGCGGGCCGGGTGCGGCGGGTGGAACCCAACGCGTTCACGAAATTCTCCGCGCTGGGCGTGGAGGAGCAGCGCGTCTGGGTCATGGTCGAACTCACCAGCGACCAGGACCAGTGGTCACGTCTCGGCGTGGGTTACCGGGTCAACGCCCGCTTCGTGTTGCGTGAAGCGGCCGACGTGGTGCGCGTGCCGACCAGCGCGCTGTACTCAGTCGCGGATGGGACCGCGGTCTTCGTCGCCGACGGTGGCCGCGCCCGGCGAGCGCTGGTGCAAACCGGCATCGAAGGGGACGGCTGGGTCGAGGTCCGCTCTGGCCTGAAGGCCGGCGATGCCGTCATCGCCCACCCCGATCGCTCGCTCGAAGACGGCGCCCGCATCCGGGCGCGCTGAACCGGGCCGGGTCCGGCGCGCGGCGCGCGGCTACGCCGTCTGCGCCATCCAGCCGTTGACCGAAGGCGACAACATCGTCTGTGGGCGCTGGCCGGCCAGCTCGGCGATGTAGGTGTCCAGCCACCGCTGCGCCTCGGCGCGGCCGTCGCGGCGGTGCTCCGCCATGTTGTTGCGCATGAACGGCGCCATGGCGAGGAAATCCTCGATGTCCCGCACATCGAACCGGCTCAGCGAACGGCGCATGCCGACGCCCATGCGCTCGACCATGTAGGCATTGAGGCGTTGCTCGAAGGCATCCTCGGGCAGCGCCAGCATCGGCTTGCCGAAGTGGATCGCCTCGCCGGCGAGCTGATTGCCCGAAGTGCCGACAACCGCCTTGGCGCTGGCGAGATCACGGACGAATTCGGCGTTCGCCGGCGCCTTGAACACCAGATTGTCGTCCTGCCCGCGACGGTCGGTGCCGTAGACAATCACCGGTCGGTCGCACTTGCGCAGCGCTTCCTCGACACGGGGGCGGAACAGGTGATCGCCCTTGTTGAAGTAGGCCAGCAGATGCTCGCCCTGCGTCGGCGTCACGCCCAGCACCTCGTCGCGCATCAGCGGACCAATGACGCGGGTCCGGGCGTCCTTCGGCGTGGCCGGGTAGAAACTGGAGATGAGGATGCGATCCGGCTGCCCCATCAGGTAACGGTAGCCCATCGCGTCCCGCAAACCGGCGGCACGCAACTCCCAGGGGAAATGCGGCTCGCAATGCGCGATCACGCCGACGTGATCAAAGCTGATGGTCGGAATGCCTATCGCCTCGGCGGCACGCAGCGTCCAGGCCTCGGAATCGGAAATCACCACGTCCGGGCGAAAGCGCGCGAACTCGTTCATCAACGTCTGCATGCCATCGAGCTGGAACAGCAGATCGGCGATCGGCTTGACGTTGCGTGCCACGGTGCGGCGCATGGAATAGCGGCCGTCGTTTCCGTAGTGGTAGCGGAACAGCGGAATTTCCGTGGTCGGGAAGCGTGGAGACAGCACCTTGAACGCATCCGCCGCCGCGAACACGCGCACATCGTGCTGTTCCATCAAATGAGGAAGAACGGTCCCGGTCCGCATCGCGTGACCGCGACCGTAACCCATTACACCGTAGGCAATTCGCATGGTGGTGTCCTGCTACAGGTTTCCACCAAGCTACCGATCGTGTTTGATCGATCGATGACGTTTGTATGACTGCCAGATGACATGGGCAGCCGCCATCATTCAACGCTGGCAGCCGTCCGCGTCGAATTCCACGCTAACGCTTTCCACCTGCCCCGCCTCGTCTTCGGTGACTTGCATCTCGGGACACGGCGCATTGGCCGGACGCGGGGCGATCGCCAGGCGCGCCATGCGCTGGCCGGGGTTGGCCTCCTTGAGCAGGACGGCCAGGTGCCTGGTTTCAGGATCTTCCGCCAGCTTCTTGTTGACGCTTTTCATCAGCGAACTGGTCGCCCTGAACACCTGCTCCGGCTCAGCCACACGGGCGACGAACCCGCATCCGTCACCGTCATTGCAGTAGAAGTCTTCCATGTAGGTGGACGGCGGTACCGAGCTGCTTGTGAAGCCGGCCGCGGCGGCCGACTCGACCCTCTGCGACAAGTCGCGCGTCCAGACCGGCTGCAAGACATCGTCCTGTTTCATCGAGCCGGCGGCTTCATGGCGCAGGCTTGACGTGTGAGCGGGCGCCACGGCCCGATCCTGTGTCGGGACCGTGCTGGCGGCAACCGCGGGTGCGGGCTGGTCATCGACCATGGGCGATGGCCCGGACCCTATCGTCGCGTCAGCCAGCGGGCGGTCGGCTCCGCGAAACACGGCGAACACAGCCACCGCGCAAAGTACGCCACCACCAATCAACACTCCCCACCGCATCGCGCGCTCCCGGGATTGCGAATCAGAAATCCACGGTCTCCGTATCGCCGGCATCGATACTGACGTTGGTCTG
>NZ_CAXFCL010000370.1:0-12993 GCF_964000955.1 uncultured Abyssibacter sp. | reverse complement strand
CCGCTGCGGAAGTCGCCGTGCGCGCGCTGGGCAGCATGGAACCGGCCCGACTGGAGATCGGGCAGGGCGACATGGCGCAGTGGAACAACTACCGCCGGCCGCGACGGATCGATCCGGAACAGGATGCCGACACCCGCGCGACGCTGATCAAGGCGCGCGGCACGCGCAGCGGCGCCGTGCTGGCCAGCCTGTTGCAGTTCAACGCGCATCCGACATCGATCAACGAGGATCCGCGGGTGCCGCATCCGGACTTCGTGCTCGGCGCCGTCGATCACCTGGAGTCCAGCTTCGCCGGCAGCGTGGCGTTGTACTTCAACGGGCCGATCGCCGATGCCTCGGCCTCCGGCCCGACCTCCGGCGATACGCCCTACGCACGGGTGCGCAGCCGCGGCGCCGGCATGGCGACCGACGTGCTGGGCTTCACCGTCGAGCGCGTGATCGACAGCGGTTTGTCGGTGCGGCATCAAAGCGTGCTGCTGCCGGTGACCAACCCGCTGTTCATCGCGGCAGGCGGTCTCGGTGCGTTCAATCGCTACTACGATTTCCTGAACCTGCCGGTTGCCGACATTCCCGGCATCGGACCGGAGCTGGCTTCCGCGCTGACGACTCTGCCGCAGGTGACGCCAACCGCGCAGACGCTGGTCTCCCGCATCAGTCTCGGGGATGGCGAGGGCGGCCTGGAGGTCGTCACGATTCCCGGTGAGGCGACGGGAACCTTCGGTGAGTTCATCCGCTCGCTGGCCGACCCGGCCGATCGCGTGATGCTGTTGGGGCTGACCCAGAACTCCTTCGGCTACATCCTGCCGGAGGAGGAGTTCAGCTACATCGACGCCAGTGGCGATACCGGGCTGGCGCTGCCGTACACCGGCTACGAGGAATTCGTGTCACTGGGGCCGCTGACCGCGCCGCTGCTGCGCTCCCAGGGCTACATCCCGCTGTTCGACGCCGAGGCGAGCGAGCACGTGCCGGATTACCTGGCGGCCTGCCAGAGCGACCCGACGGCGGAGGATTGCATCGTCAACGTCATCGGTCGCCGCCTGGACTACGTGCAGCGCGGCCTGTCGGGTGCCTGCGTCGACAACGGTCTGCCCGGGGATTTCTGCGCGCTGCTGAATCCGGACACGCCGCTGGAGGAGGCCTGCACGGATGCCGGTCTGCCCGCGGGAGTCTGCAGCTTGTTCGGAAGCGGTGCGCCGTCGGAGCCGGATGACACGGATCTGATCGGCGCGGCCATCGAGGCCACGGTGGCCGGCTGCGACGTGCTTGATCCGGCGCATTGCCTGATGCCGTTTCCCAGCAACCACTTCACCGTGTCGGCGGCGCAGGGCAGCCCGCAGGCCGCCGGGACGGGGCGACGCGTCAACTTCAATGTGCTCGGCATGCCCCGCAATGTCGCCGGCAAGCCGATCGATCCCAGCGAGTGGAACCGCAACGACGGTTTCTCGCCGGGGCAGCTCATCGTCACCTACGTGCCCGATCTCGCGTCCAACCCCGATGGCACCATCCCGGGAGCGCCGCCGCTCACGGATCTGCCGAGGTCACTGGATGTCGCGAGCAGTTCGGTGCTGGTGCTGGATGCCGAGACCGGACAGCCTCACCCGGTGTGGGCCGAGGTCGATCTCAATGCCGGCCTGCTGCTGCCCGCCCAGGGCACGGCGAATCCCGCGGCCCGGCGCCCGGCGCTGCTGATCCGCCCCGGGCGCAACTTTCGCGAGGGCCGGCGCTATGTCGTGGTCCTGAAGAACCTGCGTGACACGGCGGGCAACCCGATCGGCGCACAGCCCGCGTTCGCGACCTGCCGGGACGATCGGAGCAGCGCGCTGCCGGCCATCGCTGAGCGTTGCGACGAGCTCGCGGCGTCGGTGTTCCCGGTGCTCTCCGAGGCCGGCATCCGGGTGACCGGCAACCAGGGGCTTTATCTGGCCTGGGATTTCACCGTCGCCAGCGCGGAGAACACCATCAGCCGTCTGCGGCACATGCGTGACGACGCCTTCGTCAACTATCTGGGCCAGGTCGAGAATGCCGATGGCGAGATTCTCGAACTGGGTGCCGCGCCGCTGTTCACGGTGGAGCGGGTTACCGAGCAGCCCTACGGTGACAACACCTCCCGGCGTATCGCCCGACGCATCGAGGGCACCATCACCGTGCCCAGCTACGTGGCACCGTCCGATCCCGCGCCGGTCGACAACCTGGTGTTCGATCTGGAGGCCCTCTGCGGTGGCCTGCCAGTCGCTCCGCTGGCCGCGGGATGTTCGGAGGCGTTGCAGACCGCGCTGGATATTCCCGACGGCCTGAGCCTGCCGCCGAACCGCCTGTTCTACAACGTGCTGGACGGCATCAATCCGGCCGACCCGGCCAGCCTGCGCTACGGCGACGGCCTGCCGGACTCCACCGGCACGATGACCACGCGGTTCACCTGCCAGATTCCGGTGGACGCCACGCCGGACTCGCCGGCCCGCGCCGGCATTTACGGTCACGGCCTGCTCGACGGCCATCAGGCGATCAACTACGACCGCGTGCCGGAGTTCTCGTCGGATCACAACTTCCTGTTCTGCGGCGTCGACCTGTTCGGTTTCGCTACCGGCGATCTGGTCAACGTGCTCAGCGCGCTGGTCGACTTGTCGAACTTCCCGGTCGTGCCTGATGCCTCGCAGCAGGGTTTGCTGAACTTCATGTTCCTGGCCCGCGCGCTGCGCCACCCGAACGGGTTCGCCGCGCATGCGGCGTTCCAGAGCGGCGGGGAGCCGGTGTTCTCCAACGCGGAGATCTTCTACGACGGCAACTCCCAGGGCGGCATCAGCGGCGGGCCGGTGATCGCGCTGTCCAAGGACGTGAATCGCGGCGTGCTCGGCGTGGTCGGGATGAACTACTCGACACTGCTGCGCCGTAGCGTGGATTTCGACAACAGCTACGAGTTCGATGGCATTCCGCCCTACGCCTGGCCGCTGTACCTCGCCTATCCGGACGATCTGGATCGCGACCTCGGGTTCGCGCTGATCCAGATGCTGTGGGATCGCAGCGAGAACAACGGCTACGCCCGCCACATCATCGACAACAGTGCGCTGTCCGGACCGGACAACCAGATCCTGATGCACCCGGCGTTCGCCGATCATCAGGTCACGCACTGGAGCGCCCAGGTGATGGCGCGCACCGCCGGCGTGGACATGGCCGATCTGTACTACCGCGGCGCCGAAGAGGGCGTGAACTATCCGGTCGCCTCCCGCGACGCGTTCTTCGCCGAGCGTGATCCCGATGTTGCGCCGTTCTGGGACCTGCCGCTGGTCGGGCGTGACGCCGGTGCGGCCTACGACGGAGCGGACTGCATCGGTGACTGCCGCACCACCACCTCGGCCTTCATCGAGTTCGACGAGGGGATGACCGCGATCCCGCCCGTGGGCAACGTACCGCCGCGCGCCGACGAGTTCGATCCGCATCAGTACCCGCGCGGCACCGCCTTCGGGATGTGTCAGAAATCGCACTTCCTGCATCCGCAGGGCCGGGTGATCAACGTGCAGGGCGAGCAGCGGGTGACCCGTGCGGCCGACTGTCCTCCGGTGCAGGCCGTGCCGCCCGGTGAGGCGGTGACCGGTGGTCATGTCGAGCCCGGAGGTGGTGTTGCCGGAGGTGTCGAAGACACGCTGGATCAGCTCGGCTCCTACTGCGCCAGACTGGAAGGGCCGGATGCGTTGTGTGCCACGCTGAGCCTGCTGACGGACACCCTCGGCGCGGCCGGTGACGAGATCATCACTACGCTGGCGACGCAGTGTTCGACGCTGCTTGCCGGCAACGCGGCCTGCGACCTGCTCGCGCCGGTCAACCCGGAGGGGGACGGTACGGCGCGGGCCGGCGCCGCGGTGGTTGATGCGAGCTGGCACATGGGGCCGTCCGCCGGGCAGTTCGCCGATTCCGGTTACGGCATTGATGGCGGCCGCGGTTTCGATCCCTATCTGCATTCCACGCGCAAGGTCGGATCGGACACGCTGGCCGATCGCATCACCACGCGCGCGCTGGTGGTCGAGGGGGCGAATGGCCGCCGCATCGCGGTCGCCGCCAACGAGCTGTACCTCCCGAATGACCTGCTGCGCCGTCGTCTGGTGCAACTGCTGCAGGAATACGACGCGACGGCGATCGCCGAGGGCCGCGAGCCGCTGGGCATCGCCGAATCGAATCTGGCGATGACTGTCTCGCACAGTCACACCTCGCCGTTCTACTCGACCCCGGCCGTGGGCACCTGGATCTTCCAGGACGTGTTCGACATCCGCTTCTACGAGTACATGGCCGAGCAGATGCGCGATGCCATCATCGCCGCGGCGGCCGACATGCGGCCGGTGACCATGGGCGCGACGGCGGTTTACGCCAATGACATCCGCGGTCATACCTACGGGCCCAAGGTGTCGCAGGAGCAGCGCACGCCGAACACGCCGGCCGGCCAGCCCTACGACTACACCTCGCGGCAGATGTACGTGATGCGCTTCGACGACCGCGCGACCGGCGCCAATTACGCGAACTGGATCGTCCTGGGCATCCATCCCGAATGGGTCTGGGGCGAGGAGGTGATGTCCGGCGACGTGACCCACGCGACCATGCGACTGCTGGACCGCGAGACCGGCGCGATCAACATCATGTCGCAGTCCGAGACCGGGACCTCCGGTCCGCACAAGGACGAGCGGGCGCATGCCGGCCACGAGCGCCACGAGTTCCAGGAGTCGGCCTTCGCCGGGGCGCACCGGGCGGCATTGCTGGTTGCGGACAACGTGAAAGCCGCGTTGCGGAACATTGTCTCGGACACACCCTGGGACTCCGGCCAGCATGCGGCCATGGCCGACGATTTCGTCGTCGATTTCGCCTACCGGCGGTTCGCGCCGCCGGTGACGCGACCGATTCCGGGCGTGTCGAACTGCAACTCCGATCGCCTGTTCTACGAGGCGAATCCGGGTATTCCGGTCCTGGGCTTCCCCGATTGCGAACATGTGGCCGATGACGTGGGTGACGGTCTCGGGGCGGTGGACGATCTGGTCGAGCCGTTCGAGGCGGTGTTCGGAGACATCTTCCCCAGCGTTCCGGAGACCTATGACGCAGTGCGCGCGCGCCTTGGCGAGATTACCGGTGGCGTGGTCGATCAGCTCGTCGAGCTGGGCGTGCCGGTGCCGATCAGCTACGGCGCGACCACGCTGGGGCTGGTCAGCGAGCAGGCCACGGTGCCCATCCAGGTGTTCAAGCTGGGTGACGTGGGGGTCACGTTCTGTCCCTGTGAGCAGTTCACCGATCCTGCGCTCAATGTCATCAGCCGCCTGAACCGGGTCGCCGGCGACATCCACACCGGCTGGGACTGGGACCTTGGCTATGCGGGTGACAACCCCCTGCGTGACCCGGCCAACAATGGTGATTTCGTTCACGGGGCGGATGAGGTTGGCTGCGTGGTCAACGGCGATACCGTGACCTGTCCGCATCCCGGGCGGGGGGATGACAGCGTGCTGACCACGACGCTGGAGGCCTTCGAACGGATGAAGGCGCAGATCCACAACGATGCCGCTGGCTGGGAGTCCCTGAGTTACGGACTGCATGCCGAATCCGAGCCGCTGGATCCGGCCGAGATCAAGGGCAACTTCACGCACGAGGAATTCCCGGAACACGGCTACGCCATGGTGGTGCCGGTGGGCATGAGCAACGACTACTGGGGCTACATGCCGGCCTACCGCGAGTACCGGGCGCATGACCATTACCGCAAGGCATTGGCGGCGCTGGGGCCGCATGGCGCGGATTTCCTCAATACCCGCCTGTCGCGGCTGGCGGCCGGTCTCAACGGTGGCCCCGGCATGCCGGGCTCGCCGCTGGATACCGCCTATACCGCGGAATCGCTTCGTGCGGAGGCGCTGGCCCGGACGCTGGGTGAGCTTGGACGTGCAATCGCCGCCGTCTACGACGTCACGCAACCGGCGGACGGTGGCGAGGCCCGCATCGTGGCGCAGCCCGCCGCGATCGAGCGTTTCGACGCCGCGACCGTGCAGTGGGTTGGCGGCGCCACCTGGCTGGGCATGCCCGAGGTCACCGTGCAGCGCCGATCTGGCGAGGCCTGGGTCACGGTCGGCGAGCAACGCGGCGAAGTCCCGTTGCATGTCGACTTCCTCGGCGGCACCTATGTCGAGGGCGGCGGGGGTATTCAGGGCGTCGTCGTTCCCGATCCGGTCGACTACGCCGCGTGGCGCGCCGGCAGCTTCGAGTGGGTGTGGACCGCCGCCTACGAGGCCTTCGTCTCCGAAGTGCCGGTGACCGATGCCGATGTCGCCGCCCGGTCGGACGCGCCCTACGCAACGCCGACCGGGACGTATCGGTTCCTGATCTCCGGACTGCGCCAGACCCTTGGCGGGCCGCAGCCGTACAGCCTGACCAGCGAGCCGTTCGAGGTGCGGCCCTGGGGCGGGATGACGGTGGAATCGCCGGTGCAGGCGGACGGCATGCTGCGCTTCGGCCTAGGTCCGGTGACGTTGCACGAGCAGTTCCAGTCCGGCGCGGACACGCGTTCGCCCACCGAGGCGTTCGGGCCGCGCACCGTGGGGCCGGTGGACTACCCGGATACCTGGAAGGTCGTCCGTGACGGCGAGACGGGGCTGATTCCCTGGGTGCGCAACGAGCGCAATCTCCACCGGTATTCCAACGGCGGCGAGGAGCAGTACTGCCATCGTTGCAGCTTCCGGCCCTGGGCGGATACCGGGCGCGGTGACGGTGTGACGGTGACGCTGGTCACGGCCGACGGCACGACACGGACGCGCGAGGCTGGCTCGGCCGACGGGCTGGAGTGGTCGGTGAATGTCGGTGGAGCAGATGCCTACATCGCGCCGGGTGGCATTCGCGATGCGTTCGGCAACACCAATCGGAGCTGTATCGATTTGGCGGGGCAGCGCTGCGCGGCGGCGGGGCGCTAGCCGGTTGCTTCACGCCAGGCGACCGCATTGCGGCGCCTGGCAGCAGCCGGCATGCTCGGCCGATGGGTTTTGACGACGGGGCCGGGCTGCCGGTGAACCCGGCGGGTTGGAGGTCTTGATGGAACAGGAATCCCGCGGCGCGGTGCTGCGTCAACGCGAGATCTACGTGAACGGGGCGGCCGGTCGCCGCTCGCCCGTTCCGGTGGACATGGAGGAGCTGGAGGTCGCGGCGCGCGATGTCATGGCCTCCGAGGCGTTCGCCTATATCGCCGGTGGCGCCGGTCGCGAGTCGACGATGGCGGCGAATCTCGCCGGGTTCGAGCAGTGGTGGATCGTGCCGCGGATGCTGCGCGATGTCGGCACCCGGGACATCGCCACCGAGTTTCTGGGCCGCCAGCTCGCCAGCCCGCTGTTGCTGTCACCGATCGGCGTGCTGGAGATGGCGCATCCGGAGGCGGATCTGGCCGTGGGCCGGGCCGCCACGGCCTGCGAAGTTCCGTACATCTTTTCCAATCAGGCGTCGGTGGCGATGGAAACCGTCGCCGAGGCCATGGGCGATGGCAGGCGCTACTTCCAGCTCTACTGGAGCAAGTCCAACGAGCTGGTCGAGAGCCTGGTCCAGCGGGCCGAGGCCGCCGGCTGCGAGGCCATCTTCGTCACCCTGGACACGACGCTGCTGGGCTGGCGCACCCGCGATCTGGGGCTGGCCTATCTGCCGTTCCTGCGCGGCAAGGGCATTGCCCAGTACACCTCCGATCCGGTGTTCCGCAAGCTGATGCGTCAGGGTGGCGGCGATGCGCCGGCGCGGGCGCCGATCAGCGTCAAGGCGCTGGCCACGCTGGTCGAATCGGCCATGTCCTATCCGGGCAACATGCTGTCCGCGCTGGGGTCGGGTGACGCGCTGAGAGCCGTGCGGACCTTCGTCGAGATCTATTCCCGGCCGACGCTGACCTGGGACGATCTCGGGTTCCTGCGCGGTTGCACCGACCTGCCGATCGTGCTCAAGGGCATCCAGCATGCAGATGACGCGCGCCGCGCCGTCGATGCGGGAGTCGACGCGATCATGGTGTCCAACCACGGCGGTCGTCAGGTGGACGGCGCGATCGGCAGCATCCAGGCACTGCCCGCGATTGCCGAGGCCGTGGATGGCCGCATCGACATCGCCTTCGACAGCGGCATTCGCGGCGGCGCCGACGTGTTCAAGGCGCTGGCGTTGGGCGCGGATGTGGTGGGCGTCGGCCGGCCGTATTGCTACGGGCTGGCCGTGGCCGGCGAAACCGGTGTCAGCGACGTGCTGAACAACCTGCTGGCCGATTTCGAGTTGACGATGGCGCTGGCGGGCGTTGCCAGCGTGGGCGACATCAACGCCGACACGCTGGCACGCGCCTGACGGCGGGCGCGGAGGACGGGGTCGCATTCCTGTTGGTGCTGGATTAGGGTTCCCGCGCCCGTTCGAATCCCGTTGAAAACGATGTCGCAATCGATTGTCCTCAGCCGGTTCGCCCGCAAGCGTCTGTTCCCCGCCAAGGGGCGCACCGACAAGTTGCAGGGCACCGATGCCGAGCAGTTCGTCGCCCACATCAACGCCGTCGAACCTGTCGCCCGGCTTGATGGCTACGCGCCGTTTTGCAAGCTCTGGGTCTACGAGAACTGGACGCCAACGCGGGTGATGGCGGTGCCGATCAGCGACGCCAACCGGCATCTGCTGTGCTCGGCCTACGAGGCCCGCACGTCCAGGGAACTGCCGGTGCTGACCCGCTGGTTCGAAGGTGTTGACCCGCCCCGCGCCAACTACCTGATCGTGATTCTCTACAGCCGCGAGCAGATGGCGCTGGAAGGCGACGTCATCGATGCCGACTGGGGCGTGGTTGGTTGCCTGCCCACGGCGGAGCCGGAGGAGATTCCGATGGCGCCGATCACCATGCTGCGCAACGCGCTGGGTGTGGAGGAGGGCGGCTCCGGCGTGCCTCTGGATCGCGAGGCCTATCAGCGCAGCGTGGCGTTCTGGGACACCCACGCCAACTGGAGGGAGTACGCTGGTTCGCGTTGACGCCGCGGTCACGTGCTGGACGGCGGGTAGACTCAAATGGGGGATATGGCCGGTGAGAGGCGGCGGCTACCGTGCGCTCTCCCAACCGATCGAGATCCCCGATGACACAGCTCAAATCCGTCGTGACGCTCGCCAGCGTCGCGTTGCTGTCTGCCTGCGCCAGCACACCATCCGCACCGCCGCCGGCCTACAACCCGGCCATGGGGGCCGAAGCCCAGGCCGCGGAGTTCATCAAGGCCGGCAATACCAAGACCCGCGGCGGCAGCCAGCGCGTGGCGCTGACCTCCTGCGTGGTGGCGTTCGGTACCAAGACCAGCGGTTACGCCACGACCAAGGAAGGCACCTTCGCCTACGACGATCCGGACAAGGTCCGCGTCGAAGCCAAGGTCAGCACGCTCTACAAGCTGGAGGGGATTGACGAGGCCCGGTTGCAGTCGATCACCGACACCGTCTGCGCCCGCGCCGAGCAGCAGCTCGTCGCCGCCGGCATGGACGTGATGCCGCATGCCGAACTGGCGCGAACCGCCCAGTATCAGGCCCTGGCCGCCAAGGGCCGCAGCACGCCGGTGGACTGGTCGCTGGGCAAGTCGGACTACCAGGTTTACGTGCCGACCGGCTGGACGTTGTTCGACCAGCGTTTCGACGGCACGGGGCGCACGCTGAAAAATATCTTCGGCCAGGCCTCGCGCAGCAATCCGCAGGCGCTGGAAGCCAAGCTGGTCAACGAGCTGGGCGTCACGGGTGTGCACCTCGACATCATGATCGACTTCGCCGATGTCGCCAGCAGCGACGAGAACTACACCGGTTTCGTTGGCCGCAACGTCGGCCGTGACAGCGCCAGCGTCGATGCCACCGTGAAGCTGGCCTCCACCGGCATGCTGAAGATGATCACGCCGGAAGCAATCAACTGCCACAAGCTCGGTTGCGACACCATCATGACGTCCTGGCCGACCTATCAGTCCACGCGGCCGCTGGTGTCCTCAGAGCCGTTCTACACCGACATGTATGACGCCCAATCCACCGGCAGCAAGGTGGCCGAGGGGCTGGCCAGCGCCATCGGTGTGCTGACGGCGTTCACTGGCGGCAAGGGCGGCAGTTACGACCACAGCGAATGGGGTGTGGTGGCCGATGCCGACGCGTACACGGACATCTCGACCCGCTATGCGGCGCACTTCGTCGATCTGGCGACCATCGCCCAGCGCCAGTAACCCGGACCGCAATAAAAGAAGCCCGGCGCGTGCTCAGCCACGGCCGGGCTTTTTCGTGTCGGCGGGTCGCCGATACGGGTCAGGCGGCGGCGGAGGCCGGCATCGGCAGCTTCAGCGCCCGCCACAGGTCCAGCGTCGGCTCCGCCCGGTTCAGCGTGTAGAAGTGCAGCCCCGGGGCGCCCAGCTCCAGCAATCGCTCGGACAGCCGGGTGACCACATCCAGGCCGAAGGCGCGCAGCGATTCCAGATCATCGCCATAGGCTTCCAGCCGGCGACGGATCCAGCGCGGGATCTCCGCGCCGCAGCGATCGGAGAACCGGATCAACTGCTCGTAGTTGGTGATCGGCATCACGCCGGGGACGACCGGCAGGGTCACGCCACGTGCCTGCAACCGGTCGCACAGGTCCTCATAGGCCTGGGCGTTGTAGAAGTACTGCGTCATCACCGCATTCGCCCCGGCATTGACCTTGCGGACGAGGTTGTCCAGGTCCGTCTGCGGCGTGGGTGATTCCGGGTGATATTCCGGGTAGGCCGCGACTTCGATGTGAAAGCGGTCTCCGGTGGTTTCACGGATAAAGCTGACCAGTTCGTTGGCGTAGCGGAATTCGCCCGGGTCGGTCATGCCCGGCAACAGATCGCCGCGCAGTGCCACCAATCGGGTAATGCCAGCTGCCTGGTATTGCTCCAGCAGCTCGCTGATCCGGTCCCGGGTCGAGCCGATGCAGGAGATATGGGCCGCCACCGGGATGCCCGTGTCCTGGAGCGTTTCGACACAGGTTTCCAGCGTACCGGTTTGCGTGCTGCCGCCGGCGCCGAAGGTGACGGAGAAAAACGCGGGTTGCACTTCGGCCAGTTGCTTGCGCACGGCCGCGAGGCGCTCGGCACCCTTGTCGCCCTTGGGCGGAAAGAATTCGAAGCTGAAATGCAGTTCGCTCATGCGGACTCCGGGTTGCGTGATGCAACCGCAGGTTCGGTGAAATCGGCCGGCGGGAGCGTGTGCTCCCGCCGGCCGGCGTGGGGAGGCGTTTAGTACCGGTAGGCTTCCGGCTTGAACGGTCCTTCCACGGTCACGCCGATGTAGTCGGCCTGCTTTTCGGTCAGCTTGGTCAGGCGGGCGCCCAGCTTGCCGAGGTGCAGCGCGGCAACCTTCTCGTCCAGGTGCTTGGGCAGGACGTAAACGTCCTTGTCGTACTGGTCACCCTTGGTGAACAGTTCGATCTGCGCCAGCGTCTGGTTGGTGAAGGAGTTGGACATCACGAAGCTCGGGTGGCCGGTGGCGCAGCCCAGGTTCACCAGGCGGCCGCGGGCCAGCAGGATGATCTTCTTGCCGTCCGGGAATTCGACGTGGTCAACCTGCGGCTTGATCTCGTCGAACTTGCACTTCTTCTCCAGGCTGGCGACGTCGATCTCGTTGTCGAAGTGGCCGATGTTGCAGACGATCGCCTGGTCGTGCATCCGCTCCATGTGCTCGAAACGGATGACGTTGTAGTTGCCCGTGGCGGTGACGAAGATGTCGGCCTGCTCGACGATGCCGGCGTCTTCCAGATTGACGACCTTGTGGCCTTCCATGGTCGCCTGCAGGGCGCAGATCGGGTCGACCTCGGTGACCCAGACGGTGCAACCCAGTGCCTTCAGCGACTGCACCGAGCCCTTGCCGACATCACCGTAGCCGCAGACGATCGCGGTCTTGCCGGCCACCATCACGTCGGTTGCGCGCTTGATCGAGTCGACCAGCGACTCGCGGCAGCCGTACAGGTTGTCGAACTTGGACTTGGTGACCGAGTCGTTCACGTTGATGGCCGGGAACGGCAGGGTGCCGGCCTTGGCCATGCGGTACAGGCGTGCGACGCCGGTGGTGGTTTCCTCGGTCACGCCCTGGATGTTCGCCAGCACCTTCTTGTACCAGCCCGGCTGTTCGGCGTTGCGCTTCTTGATCGCGGCGAACAGGAAGGTTTCCTCTTCGCTTTCCGGGTTGGCGATCAGCGACGGATCGTCCTCGGCGCGGGCGCCCAGGTCGATCAGCAGCGTGGCGTCACCGCCGTCATCCAGAATCATGTTCGGCGTGCCGCCGTCGGCCCACTCGAAGATCTTGTGGGTGTAGTTCCAGTACTCCTCCAGCGTCTCGCCCTTGTAGGCGAACACCGGCGTGCCGCCCGCGGCGATGGCGGCGGCGGCGTGGTCCTGCGTGGAGTAGATGTTGCACGAGGCCCAGCGCACGTCAGCACCCAGCGCCTTGAGCGTCTCGATCAGCACGGCGGTCTGGATGGTCATGTGCAGGGAACCGGCGATGCGCGCGCCCTTGAGCGGCTGCGAACCCGCGTATTCGTCGCGCGTGGCCATCAGGCCCGGCATTTCCGTTTCGGCGATCGCGATTTCCTTGCGGCCGAAGGCGGCGAGATTGATGTCGGCGACGTGGTAGTCCGTCGCGGTCTTGATGTCTTCTGCTGCAACACTCATGTGTGGCTCCGTATTCGGTTCGATTGGATTGAGGTCGAAAGGGGTGTGATCAGGCCGCCGCGGCGCCGCGCAGGGCCTCGGCCTTGTCGGTGCGCTCCCAGGGCAGATCCAGGTCTTCGCGTCCGAAGTGGCCGTAGCTGGCGGTCTTCTGGTAGATGGGCTGCACCAGATCCATCATGGTGACGATGCCGTAGGGGCGCAGATCGAAGTGCTCGCGGACCAGCGCGGTCAGCACACTGTCGTCGACCGTGCCCGTGCCGAAGGTCTCGACCATGATCGAGGTCGGCTCGGCGACGCCGATGGCGTAGGAGACCTGGATCTCGCACTTGTCGGCCAGGCCGCTGGCGACGACGTT
>NZ_CAXFCL010000369.1:0-16246 GCF_964000955.1 uncultured Abyssibacter sp. | reverse complement strand
GCCGCGTGTCCGGGCAAGCCGTACAGGCTGGCGACGAAACCCAGGTTCTCCCGCGTGCTGAGATCGCGGTAAAGGGAAAACATCTGCGTCATGTAGCCGATCTGCCGTTTCAGCGCTTCCGCCTGACCCGGAATCTGGAGCCCCAGCACCTCGATCTCGCCCTGGGTGGGCAGCAGCAAGCCGCAGAGCATCCGGATGGTTGTCGACTTGCCGCAACCGTTGGGCCCGAGAAAACCGTAAACCTCGCCGGCGCCCACGGTCAGGTCCAGGCCGTCCACCGCCAGCGTGTCACCGAAACGGCGTGTCAGCCCCCGGGTGCGGATCACCGTCTCGCGGGAGGGCGCGCGCGTCCGGGCGGCTACGGTGTCAGCGTCGCCCGACATGGCAACCCGGCGGGAAGGTTCTGCAATCCGTCGCCCTGCAACACCAGTTCCGCGGCGTAACTCAGCCGGCTGGCGTCCTCGCCCTGCAACGCGAAATACGGGGTGAATGCAGGCTCGGACCGGACCGATCGCACGGTGGCGCGCACCGGCGACGACCGGCCATCGATCATCACCTCCAGAGACGTTCCGGGCGTGACTCGCAGGCGCTCGGGTTCCGGTACATAGATGCGGCAGAACGGCGCGGCGCCGGACAGCAGCGTGACCAGCGGCTCACCGCTGCGCGCGCGATCGCCGACGCGATGGGGAATGGCGTCCACCCGGCCGCTCACCGGCGCCACGGCATCGACCCGCTCACGATTGGTTCGGGCCAGTTGCAACGCCGCCGCCGCGCCATCACGCTCGGCCATGGCCTGCTCCAGCTGCTCGGGACGGGTGCCATTGAGCAGTTCCGACAAGCCCGCCCGCCGGGCCTGAAGACTCGCCCGCGCCTGCTCCAGTCGATTGCCGGCCCGGTCCAGTTCCGCCTGCGCCACCGCCAGGCGTTCACGCAGTTCCGCGATACGTGCGTGCTCCTGTTCGGCGTCGCGCACGCTTGACTCGGCCTGCTCCACATCGGCCCGCGCGGCCTCGATCTCCTCGGCACGAGCGCCGTGACGCAGCTCGGCCAGCCGGGCCTCTGTCCTGGCCAGCTGTGCCTCGGCCTGACGCAGTTCGGCGTCCGCGCGTTGTGCGTCCAGTTGCAGCAGCAGATCACCGGCGGAGACAGTATCCCCGACCTCTACCCGCAACGCGGTCACCGGCTCACTGCGCTCGGCCACCACGTCGACCCGATCCCAGTCCAGCAGGCCGACCATCGGCGCCTCGCCGTTGTCACACCCGGCCAGGCCGCATCCCAGCGCCAGCGGTAGCAGCCAGCTAGCGCGCATGAGCGGGGCTTGTTCCGTGATCGAGCAGATGCGTGACATGGCGAGCCAGACCGTCGGCATCAATGTCCTCGTTTCCGGGCAGGCGTCCCCAGATCGGTCGCGCCGCCAGCGCGAACACGGTCAGGCCGATGATGGACACCGGGACCAGCCGCGGATCGAGTTCCGCGTTGATCTCCCCCGCCGCCTGACCCTGCCGGATGTGCTCGGTGAGCACGCCGATCACCTGCGGCAGAACGGTCGATGTCAGCCTGGGGCGTAGCTGGCCATCCGGCGACAGGACCTCGCGAATCCAGAGCGAGGGCAGCCAGTCGATGGATGCGACGACCCGGATGATGGTCTGCGCGAATGCGAGCACGAGCTCACGGCCGGTCAGCTCCGCGCCCTGCTGCGCCGGAAACCCGGCGACCGGCTGCAACGCGGGAAGAATCCGCTCGCGCCACACGGTATCGACCAGCGACTCCTTGTTGCCGAAATAGTAATGGAGCAGCGCCGGGGTCACGCCCGCCTGACGCGCAATCGCACTCAGCGATGTCCCGCCGATCCCCTGCTGGGCGAACAGCTGCAATGCTCCATCCAGCAACTCACCGCGCTGAACACCTTCGGATTCGGCCGGCCTGCCCGGAGATTTGCGGGTCACATGACTCATGGCGACATAATTAATTGATCTTTTAATTAAATACAAGCGCGACAATGCGGCAGGCGCGATCAACGCCGCATCGGGCTTCAGTCGTCGGGGGTCAGTTCGACGCGCGAGGTACCGATGCCGCGCGGATCCGCGGCGGCGTCCAGGGTTGCCTGCGCCCGGTTCCAGAGCACGGCGTGGAAGTTGCCGTACTCGCGCCCCGCGCTCTTGAGCACGAAACCACGCTCGGTCAGCGTCGCCATTTCCTCGTCGCTGAACGCGCCGGGCTCGTAGTAGACGGCATCGGGCAGGTACTGATGGTGGTAGCGGGGCCGGGACACGATGGTCGTCGCGTCGGAGCCGTCCAGTGTTTCCAGAATGCCCAGCAGCACCATGGTGATGATCCGGCTGCCGCCCGGCGTACCGAGTATCGCCACGCGCTCCGGCGTCTCGACGAAGGTCGGACTCATCGAGGACAGCGGACGCCGCCCCGGCCCGACCGCGTTGGCCGAGGTTCCGATCAGCCCGAAGGCGTTGGGCACGCCCGGCTTGGCGGAAAAGTCATCCATCTCGTCGTTCAGCAGGATGCCCGTGCCCGGCACCATGAATGCCGACCCGAAGGACAGGGTGATCGTCAGCGTCGCGGCGACGCGATTGCCCTCGGCATCGATGATCGAGAAATGCGTGGTGTGCTCGCCCTCCTCGATCAGCGTCTGCGGCGGCACCAGATCGTCACTCTTGCGCGCCTGCTCGAGATCGATCGCGTCGGCGATCTCGCGGGCATAGGCCTCGCTGGTCAGGCGGTCGATGGGCATGTCGACATGGTCGGGATCACCCAGCCACGCGGCCCGATCCCGGTAGGCGGTGCGCAACGCCTCGATCACCAGATGCTTGCGATCCACCGAAGGCTGCTCCATCGCGTCGGTCAGCGACAGCACCCGCATCACCTGCTTGAGCACGACACCGCCGGACGACGGCGGCGAAGCGCTGACCACGCGCACGCCGTTCAACTCGAAGGTGATCGGCGCGCGTTCCCGGACCCGGTAACTCGCCAGATCCTGCAATTGCCAGATCCCGCCCGCCTCGCGCACGCCCCGCACCAGACGCTGGGCCATCGGGCCGGCGTAGAAGCCGTCTCGCCCCTTGGCCGCCAGCAGTTCCAGCATCGCGGCGAGGTCCGGCTGACGGATCAGGCTGCCCGGTTCGGGAAGGCTTCCGCCCGGCAGGAACACCCGGGCAGCGGCTGGCGACCGGGACAGCGTCTGAAAGCGGTAGGCCAAGCGGGCCAGCAGATGCCCATCCACCGGGAAGCCGTCACGCGCCAGGCGGATTGCCGGAGCCAGGGTGCGCGACAACGGCAACCGGCCGTATTTCTCGGCCAGATGCACCAGGGCGGCGGGCTGGCCCGGAATCGCGGCGGCCAGTGGCCCGTCTCGCGACAGCGAGGACACGGCCTCGCCGGCATCGTTCTGGAACATGGTCGCGGTCGCGGCGGATGGCGCTTCCTCGCGGCCGTCGACCATGACATCACGACCGGAGTCGGCCTGATGCAGCAACCAGAACCCGCCGCCGCCCATGCCCGACCCGGTGGGCTCGACGACTGCCAGCGCCGCGGACACCGCAACGGCGGCATCAAAGGCGTTGCCGCCGGCCTCGAGAATTTCGGCACCGGCGGCGGTGGCGGCGGGATGCGCGCTGGACAGGGCGTAACCGGGCGGATGCTCGGCCGCCTGCCCGACAACCGCGACCAGCCAAAGCAGCCCGACCGCGAGGTTCAGCCGGACGGGGTGACGCATGTGGATCATTCCGACCGGCCGTAGTGCGCCTTCAGCGCCTGGGCAATGCCCTCGGGCACGACACCGTCTACGTTGCCACCCAGACGCGCCAGCTCGCGGACCAGGCTGGAGGACAGGTGGGCGAATTCCTTGGACGGCGCGAGCATGACCGTGTCCACCGATTCGGACAGGTAACGGTTCATCACCGCCATCTGCTTTTCGTAGTCGAAATCGGACACGCTGCGCACGCCCCGGACCAGCACGGTCACACCGTAGTCGGTGGCGAAATCCACGACCAGGCCAGTGAAGCCGACCACATCGACGTTGGGCAGCCCCCGCAACGCCTCGCGCGCCAGTGACACACGCTGGTCCAGCGAGAACACCGGTCCCTTGGGCAGGTTCTCGCCCACCGCCACGATCAGCTTGGGGAACATCGCCGCCGCGCGGTGGATGATGTCGGTGTGGCCGTAGGTCATCGGATCGAATGTCCCGCTGTAGGCCGCGATCACGCCGTCGCCAGTCATGGCGTCTCCTTGAGGCTGTCGGTCATGGGCTGAAACTCCAGCAGATGATAACGAACCTGCCCCGCCTGCCCGTCCCGGAGCACCTGCCAGCCGGGCGCGAGCTCGGTGGTATCACGCCGATCGCGCTCGACGTAGACCCGATGCCCCGGCACCAGCCGGTCCGCAACGGCGTCCAGGGCCGGCGCAAGCAGGCCCGCTTCGAACGGCGGATCGAGAAACACGATGTCGAAATCGCCGGGGCAGCGCGCCAGTGCCTCGGGCGCCCGGGCGCTGACCACCGTCCCGCGCTCCGCCCCGCCGAGTTGCGCCAGCTGCGACTGCAGGCCCGCGGCGAGACGCGCATCGGCTTCGACGAAGCTGCAATGAGCCGCGCCACGGGACAGGGCCTCCAGGCCCAGCACGCCGGTGCCCGCGAACAGATCCAGGCAGCGCGCGCCGGGCAGTCGCAGCGCCAGCCAGTTGAACAGCGTCTCGCGAATCCGGTCGCCGGTGGGCCGCAATCCCGGCGCGTCCGGTACCGTGATCTGACGCCGACGCCAGTCGCCGCCGATGATCCGGATCTGGTGACTCCGGGCCGGGCCGGCGCGACCGCGTCTACCCGGCT
Organism: uncultured Abyssibacter sp.; assembly: GCF_964000955.1. NCBI lineage: Bacteria > Pseudomonadati > Pseudomonadota > Gammaproteobacteria > Chromatiales > Oceanococcaceae > Abyssibacter > uncultured Abyssibacter sp. The sequence goes on along the minus strand of NZ_CAXFCL010000369.1, from coordinate 11,412 downwards.
TGCGTGCCGCCAACGGTCAGCTCGTCCACCTTGATCGTCGGCTGGCCGACACCGACGGGCAGCGACTGGCCATCCTTGCCGCAGACGCCGATACCGCCATCCAGTTCCAGATCGTTGCCGATCATCGACAGGCGCGTGAGGGTATCCGGCCCGTTGCCGATCAGTGTCGCGCCCTTGATGGGCGCCGTGACCTTGCCGTTCTCGATGAGGTAGGCCTCGGAGGTCGTGAAGGTGAAATTGCCCGAGGTGATATCCACCTGCCCGCCGTCGAAGTTCACGGCGTAGATACCACGCTCCACCGAGGCGATGATCTCGGCCGGATCGGCCTGCCCGGCCAGCATGAAGGTGTTGGTCATCCGCGGCATGGGCAGATGCGCGTAGCTTTCGCGGCGCCCATTGCCGGTGGTCGGCACCTTCATCAGCCGCGCGTTCTGCTTGTCCTGCATGTAGCCGCGCAGCACGCCGTCCTCGATCAGCACGTTGCGTCCGGACGGCGTTCCCTCGTCATCGATGCTGAGCGAACCGCGGCGGTCGGCGATGGTGCCGTCATCGACCACGGTGACGCCCTTCGCGGCGACCTGCTCGCCGACGCGACCGCTGTAGGTCGAACTGCCCTTGCGGTTGAAATCGCCTTCCAGACCGTGACCCACCGCCTCGTGCAGCAGCACGCCCGGCCAACCCGGGCCGAGTACGACGGGCATGGCACCGGCCGGTGCGGGCCGGGCTGCCAGCTTGACCAGCGCGATGCGCACGGCTTCGCGGGCCAGCGCCTCGATGCGGTCACCCGCCTCCAGGGTGTCGTAGCCAAACCGGCCGCCACCGCCGGCATGCGCACGCTCGCGCCGCCCGTCCTGCTCCACCGTGACCTGGATGCTGAAGCGCACCAGCGGGCGAATGTCGGCGGCCAGCGTGCCGTCGGACGCGGCGACGAGGATTTCCTCATGCACGCCGACCACGTTGGCGATGACCTGGATCACCCGCGAATCGGCGGCGCGGGCGGCCTTGTCGGCCCGCTCCAGCATCGCCAGCTTGTCCGCGGTCGGCAGCGAGGTCAGCGGATCGATCCGACCATAACGCGCCGGCACCGGCGGCTGATCGCTCTTGTTGGCCTGCATCACTCCGCCCGTGCGCGCAATCGCGCCGGCGGCGGACGAGGCGGCTTCCAGCGCCGGCAGATGCAGCTCGTCGGAATAGGCGAAACCGGCCTTCTCGCCGGACAGCGCCCGCGCGCCCATGCCCTGCTCCAGATCGAAGCTGCCACTGCGAACAATGCCGTCCTCGATCATCCAGGATTCGGATCGGCAACGCTGAAAATAAAGATCCGCGTAGTCCACCCCGGGACGCATCATCGCGCCCAGCAGGGTGTCGAGATCATGGTCGCGCAGCCCGGTCGGCTCCAGCAGCGCGCCGCGGGCCTGTTCGATCAGTTCAGTACTCATGCATCCTCAATGCGGCCGATGCGCCGGTGGGTCAAGACCGGGAACCGTGTTCTCGTCTGCCGTTGCAGTTCCAGATCCAGATCGGCCAGCACGAAACCCGGCATGGTTTCGGCGGCCGCCAGCGTCCGTCCCCAGGGGTCGATGATCTTCGAATGGCCCCAGGTCTGGTGGCCACGCGGGTGCACGCCGGTCTGATTGGGGCCGATAATGAACGCGAGATTTTCCACCGCGCGAGCCCGCAACAGCAGGTCCCAGTGCGCCCGGCCTGTCTGCGCGGTGAACGCCGACGGCGCGACCAGCACCTGCGCGCCCTGGTCGACCAGCAGCCGGTAGAGCTCCGGGAACCGCAGGTCATAGCAGATGGACAGCCCGACGCAGACATCGTCGACCTGCACGCAGCGCACCTCGCTGCCGGCGACGAAATCATCGGACTCGCGGTACTGCCGCCGCGCCTCGCCCGGCACTTCGACGTCGAACAGGTGAATCTTGTCGTAGCGGGCGACGACCTTGCCATCGGGGTTGAAGACCAGCAGCGCCGGGGCGACCCGCTCGGATTCGCCCGGCACCTTCAGCGGAATCGTCCCGCCGATCAGCCAGATCCGGTTCTTGCGCGCCAGGTCCGCCAGCGCGGTCTGGATGGGCCCTTCGCCCTCGACCTCCGCCGCATGCACCCGGCTCTCCTGCGTACTGGGCATCAGGGCGACGTTTTCCGGCAGCACGATCATGCGCGCCCCGGCGTCGGCGGCCGGCGTCACCAGTTCACCCAGCTTGCGCAGATTGGCCCGCACGTCCGGACCGGAATTCATCTGAATGGCAGCAACTCGCATTATGATCGTGGTCCTTTTTCTGCGGGCGACGGCGCAGTCTCGACGCCCCTGCGGGTAATGACCGGGTCGTCCCAGGTCCCACCCAGGTGGTAGGTCAGCTGAGTCGCCTGATTCAGCGGGCGGTCCAGCAGTTCCTGCGCAATCATCAGGATCGCACCCATCGCCGGTCCTCCGAACAACGCCCCGGCAAGGGTGACACCCGAGGATATGTCCGGATACACGGTGATGACCTGATCATACGTTCTGTCGGTCAATCCGACCGCCCCCCGGACGTCGATGGTCAGCGACGGCGCGGACACCGCGAAATCCTCCGTCTGCGCCCGCCCACCACTGATGCGGAAGTGCCCGTCGATGCCGTCGAAGGTGAGCCCGGTTTCGGTCATGTCGCGAAAATCCAGCAACAGGCGCCTGGGCAGAGCATAGAACGAGAACAGCCCGAGCACCCGCCCGGCACCCGGGTCGACGGCCGCCAGCGCACCGTCGCGAAAACTGACATCCAGTGCGCCGGTGGCGGTTTCCAGATGCAGGCCCTCCGGCGAATCGGGCCATCCCAGGTTCAGCACGATGCGGGCCGACTCGGCGCGCACATTGGGCACGAAACCAGCCGCGAACATCACCTTGTCGATGCGCGGCGTCTCCAGCACGCCGTTGAGCCCGGCCCGCGTGACGTCATCCGGTCGCGCGGCGTAACCGCCCATTTCCAGATCGAGCTCACCGCCTTCCAGCCGCAGGGTCTCCAGTGAAATCCCGGATGGACGCGGCTCCGCCTTGAAGGTGAGCCGTCCGGCGTCGAGATCGGCGACCTGCAAATGGGCGATCTCGACATCGATCGCCGGCCAGCGCTGCGGAACCTCCATGGGCTCCCCATCGCTGTCGGGGCCGTCCATCTTCGCCAGTCGCTCCGTGTACAGATGATCCAGCCGCGCCTCCCAGCGACCGCGACCCGCGGCCTCCCAGCGCAGCGTGCCTTCGGCCGCGCCCGCCAGCGAGAACTCGGCGCCCTGCCCGTCCAGCTGGCCGCGAATGGACTGCTGGCCCAGGCGCAGCGGGCCGGCCGCCAGTCGCCCGGCGGTGAGATCCACCGTGACGGAGGCCTCCGCCCCCTCCTGCTGACTCGCCAGCCCGCCCAGCCAGGCCGCCCACTCCGTGACATCCACCTCCGGCGCCGTCCCTGTGACCACGACGCCGTTATCAGGAATGCCCGGCTGGCCGCCGCCGCCGAACCCCAGCCCGGCGGCCGCGAGCCAGCGGCCTTCCTCGCTGCGCACCTGCGCGACCAGACGGTCGGCGAGGTCCACGCGCGTGATCCGCGGCCATTCGGCGTGGATTGGCAGTTCCAGGCGCAGCGGCAGCTTGGTCTCGGGGTCGGGCTTGTTCAGCGGCGCCGGCAGCGTGGAGACGGCGTTGACCAGATCCGATGTCACCGTCAGCGATTGTGGTAACTCGCGCCCCAGTATCAGTTCCGCATGCAGGCTGGCGTGGCCGTCTAGGCGCCGCCGCAGTGCCTCCGGAAGCAGGCGCGCCCAGGGATCATCCGTGGTATCGAAGCGCACGGGTGTTTGCAGCGACAGCTGCGTCGTCGGTCCCTCCGGATGCTGCACGGTCGATAGCTCCACACGCACGGGCGCTTCGCGGAACACGCCCTTCAATCCGGTTGAGGTGAGACCGTCGTTGCCGAAACCGATCGTGCCCTGCACATCTCGGAACACATCGGGCATCTCGCTGGACTGCAACTCGATGCCGGTCAAGGTGACGGTGCCGTCAAACCGCGTGGCCTGAATGTCCTTCAACGGGATTTCCAGCGCCAGATCAAGATGACCGAAGCCACGTGGTTCCAGTACCCGGTCCAGATAGCCCACCTGCCCGGACAACGGTGAATTGGAGAGGAACGACAGCATCCGGTCCAGCGACCCGTTCGCCCCGCCTTCGGCGACCAGCACCGCGTCGCGGAAATCGTCGAGGGTCACCGTCGCCGGCGTCAGCGCAACACCCAGGATGCGCCCCGAGACCGCATCCACGCTCAGCGATTCACCGTCGATGACCAGCCGGGCGACGGCGTCGTCGATGGTCGGCCAACCCTTGCCGATGCTGAGCGTGCCCGGATTGATATTCAGCTCCAGCCGGAACGTCCCGCCACCGTCCCGGAACGGGAACTCGTCGACCGCACCGACCAGACGCAGCCGCCCGCTGCCCACCCGGCCCTGCACGACGCCCTGCTCCAGCCAGGCCCGCAGGTTCGGATGCCACTGCCGCGGGATCAGCGGCTTGAGCGCGGTCGCATCCTCGCTGGACAGCGCGAGTTCCACGTCCAGCTCCGGCGCCTCGCCACCCAGCACAAGTTCCACCGAACCGTTCGCGCGGGCGGCGTGACCGGCGGCGGACAAACCGGTGAGGCGCGTCCGCCAGCGCTCGCCTTCCCGCTGCCACTGCACGGACGAGGCAAGCTGATCCAGCTCGACCGGATGCGCCAACGTGGCGGGCAGTTCGATCGTGACATCTTCGCTGTCCAGCTCCAGCGCACCGCGATCCTGGGTCAGGCTCAGCACACCCGACAGACCCCGCACCGCGGGCTGCTCGCCTTCGGCGATCAGGCCGGCCCCCTTCAGCCTGGCGGTCAGCGACAGCTCGGGCGGACCGTCGGCGACCGAATCCGACCACTCCGCCTCCGCCAGCAGATCACTGACATCCCCGGTCACCCGATGCATCAATCCGGACGGATCCACCCCGGCCAACCACGGCAGCAGGCTCTCCAGCCGCAGGTGGGTGGCCTGAACGGCCAGCCAGCGCCGCGCGTCGGACGCCTGCCTCTCGACCACCACGCGATCCGCGGTCCAGTCCGCACCGTCCCGGCCCATCTGGAGATCGCGCACGACCAGACGCTGCTGAGCGGCGTCGAGCGTCGCGCCGAATTCCGCGCGCAGATGATCCATCGCGCCGGGCCCACTGACCTGACGCAGACGGTCGGCGCGCACCTGCCCGTCCAGCACCACCGACTCGCCCCGCGCCCAGGAAAACTGCGTGGACAGCTCCAGCGGATCGCCAATCAGACCGATCGGCGTGGGCAACCAGGCGTCCATCCACGGACCCGGCTCCAGCGCGTCGATGCGGGCGCGGCCGCCCACACCCAGCAGCGTGCCGTCCGCGGAGCGGGAGAGCCGCATCGTCGCCTGCGCGCGCCCCCCTCCCAGATGCGAGGTGCCAGACAGGTCGATATCCAGATCGGTGCCGATGCGATCGATGTCCATGTCCACATCGCGGAACCACAGGGGCGGGCGGTCACGAAACTGGTCGTGCCAGAGCAGGCTGGCATCCGACATCCGCACATTGGCGAGCCCGGCCAGCTGCTCGCTGACCAGTGTGCTCCCGCCTTCGCCGGAAACATTGACGCCCCGAATCCGCACGGTGCCCTCGATATCCCGCACGATCTCGACGACGGCACCGACCACGTTGATCGCGACCGGCATGATCCGCCCGCGGACCAGATCCGACAGGGTGAAGCCAAGCTCCAGCTCGGCGACTTCCAGGGCCGGCGTCATCGGGCTCACGCCCTGTAGCGCGACATCGGAAAACTTCAGCGTCGGGCGCAGCCCCCGCCAGGTCAGGTCCATGCCACCGATGTCCACGGGGCGGTTCATCACCCCGGCGACCCAGTCCTCGATGTCCTGCTTGTAGCTGGGCGCGGCAAGCACGGCGAGCCGGAACACGCCCACGACCAGCGCCGCGAGCACGAGGCCGCCGGCAACCGTGGTGACGGTCCAGGTCCAGAGCCGGCGTCGGCTACGCTGCATTCAGGTCGTGCTCCATCGGCTCCAAAGGGGGCGAGGCAACTTGCGGACCCGCGTTCCTAGACGAGCACCACATCGAACTGTTCCCGGGTGTAGACGGCATCGGCCTGCAAACGCACAGGAAGGCTGACCGCGTCCTCGAGTTCGGCCAGCGCGGTCGACTGCTCTTCCAGCAGTCGGCTGATGACGTCGCTGGACGCCATCACGAGCATTTCCTTGGCCTCGAACTGGCGGGCACTGCGCATGATCTCGCGGAAGATCTCGTGGCAGACGGTTTCCACGGTCTTCACCGAGCCACGCCCACCACAGGTCGGACAAACGTCACACAAGATATGTTCCAGCGACTCGCGCGTGCGCTTGCGGGTCATCTCCACCAGCCCGAGCGGGGAGACACCGGAAATCGCGTTACGCGCCGGGTCACGCGCCATCGACCGCTCCAGCACGCGCAACACCTGCTTACGGTGCTCTTCGTCCTGCATGTCGATGAAGTCGACGATGATGATGCCGCCAAGATTGCGCAGCCGGAGCTGCCGGGCCAGCGACTGCGCGGCCTCCAGATTGGTCTTGAAGATCGTCTCTTCCAGATTGCGATGGCCGACGAAGGAGCCGGTGTTCACGTCCACCGTGGTCATCGCCTCGGTCTGATCGATGATCAGGTAGCCGCCGGACTTGAGCATCACCTTGCGGTCCAGCGCCCGGTTGATCTCGTCCTCAACGCTGTAGAGATCGAAGATCGGTCCCTCACCGTCGTGGAGCTCGATGCGGTCGGAGGCCTCCGGAATGAAGCGCCGGGCGAAGCGCACCACGCGCTCGTAACTCTCCGATGAATCGATGCGCACCCGATCCACGTCGGTGCCAAGCAGGTCACGCAGGATTCGCATGACCATGGGCAGGTCGCCGTACACCATCGCCGCCTTTGGCGCGTCCTTGGCGCTGCGACGGATCGAGTCCCACAGCTTGATCAGGAACTGCACGTCCGCGCGCAGCGCCTCCTCGCTGGCGCCCTCGCCCGCGGTGCGAACAATGAACCCCGTGGTGACTCCTTCCTGCTCAATCACCGATTCCAGCGTGCGCTTGAGGCGGGCGCGTTCCTCGTCATCCTCGATGCGTGCGGAAATGCCGACATGACAGGAATACGGCAGCAACACCAGATAGCGGGACGGAATGCTCAGCTGGGTGGTGAGACGCGCCCCCTTGGTGCCCAGCGGGTCCTTGACCACCTGCACCAGCACTTCCTGGCCCTCGTGGACCAGTTCCTGGATCGCCGGCTCCTCTCCAACCGGCAGTTCGCCGTTGGGCAGGATGTCGTGGGCGTGCAGAAAAGCCGTGCGTTCGAGACCGACATCGACAAAGGCCGCCTGCATGCCCGGCAACACCCGACGCACGACGCCCTTGTACAGATTGCCGACCACGCTGTAGCGCGACTCGCGCTGCACGAAAACCTCCTGCACCAGCCCGCTCTCGACCAGCGCGACGCGGGTCTCCTGCGTGGTCACGTTGACCAGAATCTCCGTGCTCATGCGCATGCCGCCCCGATGCCGACCGAGCCGAGCAGTTCGCGGGTTTCCGCCATCGGCAGCCCGACCACGCCGGTGTAGCTGCCCTCGATGCGACGGACCCAGTCGCCGGCCCGCCCCTGGATCGCGTAGGCGCCCGCCTTGCCCTGCGGCTCGCCGGAGGCCCAGTAGGCGGCGATGTCATCATCGCTCCAGGGATCCATGTACACGGTCGTCGCCGTGCCCAGGCTGATCAGGCCACCCGCGTGCACCAGCGCGACGCCGGACAGCACCCGATGCGCGCGGCCGGAGACGGCTCGCAGCATCCGGCGGGCATCGGCCTCGTCAGCCGGCTTGCCCAGCACCTCGCCGTCGACCTCCACCAGCGTGTCCGCGGCCAGCACCGGACCGTCGACCACCGCGGCCACGGCCGCGGCTTTGCGCTCGGCCAGCGCAACGACCAGCACATCCGGATCATCGATATCGGCGGTCTCGTCGATGTCGGCGGGGCGGACGACGAAACGATAGCCGGCCCGGGACAACAGCTCCCGGCGGCGGGGCGAGGCGGACGCGAGATGAAAATCGACATGCGCCGGATCGACGCCGTCGGAGGGTATTCTGCTCATGCCGGGAATTATCGCATGGCATCGTAAGCCCTCAGAGCGAAGAGAATGGCCGCTCCGATCGGGTGAGTCATACTGATCGCTCGCGCGCCATTCGGAACACGGCGTCGCCGCACTGCGCTGATGGGGAGCACACAATGAGAAACATCCCGGACCTGGCCGCCCGGACACGACTGCTGATTCCAGCGATCTTGCTGGCACTGACGGCATGCGGCCAATCGGCCACACCGCCCGGCGGTGACGGGCCACGCACCGTCGACGACCTGTTCACGGTCACGGAGAACTCCTCCGACAATGTCCTGGACGTGCTGGCCAATGACGGCGGCGATGATCTGGTGCTCGACAGCGCACCCGAATTCACCACCGCGGGCGGCACGCTTGAGCGCCAGGCCGACGACACGCTGCTGTACACCCCGCCGACGGATTACACCGGCGCGGACCGATTCCAGTACGCCGCCCGCGATGCCGATGGCGCGACGGCATCGGCCACGGCGGAAATCGTCGTTCAGGCGGACGCACCGCCACCGGTGGAGGTCGCCTGCGACGACCGCGACCCCCGGCTGGCCGCCGGCCTCGGCTACTGCTTCGATGCCTACTTCGAGACCCTGCACGACGGTACGCGGATCGACATGACCGTTTACGTGCCGCACCCGGATGCGCTGGGCAGCATTGCCTGCCCGGGCGCGGCCACGGCCGCCGACTGCGGCCTGTTCGATGTCGAAGCCGGCGAGCTGGGCCACGCCCCGCTGGTGGTCCACAGCCACGGCTTCGGTGGTGCGAAGAATCCGGACTTCTCGGTGGAACCGGCGCATTTCGTCGACAACCAGGCCGCGCTGGCCGCCTGGAACGCGGGCTACTTCGTCATCTCCTTCTCGCAGCGCGGCTTCGGTCAGTCCGGCGGGCAGATCGGGCTGATGAGCCGCGAGCTGGAAGGGCTGGACCACAACGAGCTGCTGGACTGGGCGATCAAGCCCCTTCGCGGCGAATCGTCCGCCGGTGCCGGCGACTCGATCTACGCATTCGAGTTCGACGCCGCCAATCCGGAGCACATCAGCAGCGCCGCCGTGGACGACGCCAGACCGTCGCTGCTGATGAACGACCAGCGCACGCGACTCGCCCCGGCCGGTGACGGCGAAGCCGCGGACCCGGCCGTGGGCATGCTCGGCTACAGTTATGGCGGCGGCTGGCAGTACACCGCATCGACCACCGATACCCTGGAAACCGCCGGCCGTCCACCGCGCGAGCGCTTCGACGCACTCATTCCCGAAGGCACCTGGAACGATCTGCGGTATTCGCTGCACGCCAACGACGTGCCCAAGGGTTACTGGATCACCCTGCTGTTCGGCTTCGCCGTCGAGGGCGGGACACTGTCCAACGGACAGCCGACACCGGCGCTGATCAACCAGGCGTTCGTCGAAGCCATGGTGCTGAACCGCACCAGCGCGGACATCCAGAACACCCTTGGGCGCAATGGCGTGTCCGACTACTGCGACGCCACCACCGGCGTGCCGACCACGGCCGACGTGTTTCACATCCAGGGCGTGCGCGACACGCTGTTCGACTTCAACGAGGCCTATGACGACGCGAGCTGCTTCGCGCGCTCGGGCAACGACGTCCGCTTTCTGCTGGTCTCCGGTGGCCATCCGCTCACCGTGACCCAGCAGCCGCCCTACACCGGCCAGCGCACATCGATGGACATCGACGAGATCGTCCACTGCGAGCTGGCGGTGGACGCCGACGGCGATGGTGACATCGGCCAGGAGCGCCTGGCGGTGTCCGAGCTGATGTTCGCCTGGTTCGAGGACAAGCTGCGCGGCGACACCGGCGCGGCCGATGTCATCCCCGTCGTGTGCATGACCCAACCCAACACCGATCCCGACGACACGCTGGTCGATGACCGCTACCACCCCGCCGGACAAAGCGCGGCCGCCTTCCGCTATCTCAAGGAAGGCCTGAGCCTGGCGAGCATGGACGACATTCGCGTCGGTGCCTCATCGCCCTCCGGTCGCGCGCCCGCCTATGTCTGCGACGGTGGCGATTCGGCAACCTGTGATCTGGGTTCGGTGAACCTGATTCTGGGCGGGGCCGCCGACCTCAACGCCGAGGTGTTCGTGCCGGTTTACACCGTGCCGGACAGCGAATCCCGGGTCATGGCCGGACTGCCGACCGCGCGGCTGCAACTGAACTCGCTGGCCGTCGACCCGATCGTGTTCGTGGGCATGGGGCTGGAGCGCGATGGCGAACTGGTCACGCTGCACGACCAGATCACCGCGATTCGCAACACCACGACCTTCCCCTGGGCCGACAGCATGGGCGTGGTCAACGAGCATGATTCGGGCACGACGCCCTACTTCTACGGCTGCTCACCGGACGCCGAAATACTTTGCGAACGCGGCCGCCTGTCCGGCGTGTCGATCCGGCTGCTGCCGGGCGACCGGGTCGGGCCGATCTTCTCCTCGGCGGATATCCAGTATCCGCGCACGATCAATCTGCCCGGCACCGTGACCATCACCGGAGACGTCGAGCTGCCGATCGAGGCGCCAAGTCCGCTGCCGCCCGGCAACAATCCAGGCTGAGCCGATGGACAGGCCCACGCCGGTGCTGGAGTTTCGCGGCGACACGCTGGACGATCCGGCGGTGCGGGCGTTGCTCCGTGAGCACCTGCTCACGGCAGCCAGTCTGTCGCCGCCCGAAAGCGTGCATGCACTGGATGACAGCGGACTGCGCGGTCCGGGCGTGCGCTTCTGGAGCGTCTGGTGCAACGACGCCCTGGTCGGCATGTGCGCGCTGAAAGCGCTGACGCCGGCACACGGCGAGATCAAATCGATGCGCACCGCGGCGGCCTGGCTGCGCCGGGGCGTCGGTGACGCAATGATGCGCCACCTGCTGGCGCAGGCACGCGGGATGGGTTTGGAGCGACTAAGCCTGGAAACCGGTTCCGCCGAGCCCTATGCGCCGGCGCGGCGGCTTTACGCCCGCCACGGATTCGCGTTCTGCGATCCGTTCGAGCCCTATGTGGAGGACCCGCACAGCCGGTTCATGACCCGGCTGCTCAACGATGGTAGGGATGCCCGCTGACGATGCTCCAGGCGCGGTAGACCTGTTCGGCGACCACCACGCGGACCAGCGCATGGGGCAAGGTCATCTTCGCCAGCGCCCAGATCGCATCGGCGCGCTGCGTCACCCGCTCGTCCAGACCGTCGGGCCCGCCGATGATGAAGGCGACATCGCCGCCGCCATGC
>NZ_CAXFCL010000368.1:0-9685 GCF_964000955.1 uncultured Abyssibacter sp. | reverse complement strand
TTCCGGCCAGCGAGGAGGAGATTGGCGCCATCACCCGTCATTACACCTCGGCGACGCTGGCGGCCGATCTGGTCAAGCTCAAGCATCGGCCCGAGCTGCTCATTACCCACAACAAGCCCGGTTTCGAGGCTCGGATCCAGGCCGAGTTGCCCGACCTGCTCAAGGGCTGGTCCGTGCGTTTTCTGCAACGGGGTGACATCATTTCGCTCTGATGTCGGCTCCCGACCGGAGCCCCCGCCAACCGAATTGCGTTCATGTTTGAGAATCTGACCGATCGGCTCAATCGCACGATCACCCAGCTGCGTGGTCAGGGCCGCCTGACCGAAGACAACATCAAGCAGACCCTGCGCGAAGTGCGCATGGCCCTGCTGGAAGCCGATGTGGCGCTGCCGGTGGTCAAGGACTTCATCGACGGCATCCGCGAGCGCGCGGTCGGTGCCGAGGTCATGGAAAGCCTGACTCCGGGCCAGGCGCTGGTGAAGATCGTCCAGGGCGAACTGGTTCGCGTGCTCGGCGAGGAAAACGTCGACCTGGAACTGCGCGCGCAGCCTCCGGCGGTGATCCTGATGGCCGGCCTGCAGGGTTCGGGCAAGACCACCACCACCGGCAAGCTCGCCCGGCATCTGATCGAGCGACGCAAGAAGTCCGTCGCGGTGACGTCCTGTGACGTATACCGCCCCGCGGCCATCGGCCAGCTGGAAACCGTGGCCGGTCAGGTCAACGCCGACTTCTATCCCAGCGATGGTGGCGAAAAGCCCGTCGAGATCGCCCGCCGGGCGCTGGAACGGGCGCGCAAGGAATTCAAGGACGTGCTGATCGTCGACACCGCCGGCCGGCTGGGTATCGATCAGGCGATGATGGACGAGATCCAGGCCCTGCACGCCGCGGTGAACCCGGCCGAGACCCTGTTCGTCGTGGACGCGATGACGGGTCAGGACGCCGCCAACACCGCCAAGGCCTTTGGCGATGCGCTGCCGCTGACCGGTGTCGTGCTGACCAAGGTCGACGGCGACTCGCGAGGCGGTGCGGCGCTGTCGGTGCGTCATGTCACCGGCCGACCGATCAAGTTCCTCGGTGTCGGCGAAAAGCTGGAAGCGCTGGAGCCGTTTCACCCCGATCGCGTGGCCTCGCGCATTCTCGGCATGGGCGATGTTCTGTCCCTGATCGAGGAGGCCGAACAGAAGATCGATCGCAAGAAGGCCGAGAAGCTAGCCAAGAAACTGCAGAAGGGCAAGGGCTTCGATCTGGAGGATTTCCGCGACCAGATGGCGCAGATGCAAGACATGGGCGGCATGGCCGGGCTGCTCGACAAGCTCCCCGGGATGGGGCAGCTGCCGGCGAACGCGGCCTCGCAGATCGACGACAGGCAGATCGGTCGGACCATCGCCATCATCAATTCGATGACACCACAGGAACGGCGGTTTCCCGCGGTGATCAAGGCCTCGCGGAAGAAGCGCATCGCGGCGGGTTCCGGCACCCAGGTCCAGGACGTCAACCGTCTGCTCAAGCAGTTCACGCAGACGCAGAAGATGATGAAAAAGTTCTCCGGCGGCGGCATGCAGAAGCTGATGCGCCAGATGGGTGGGCGCAGGCCCCCGGGCTTTCCGCCCGGTTGATCCCGGCGGCCGGGAGCGATCCCGCGCGAATATCGCAAAAACGCTTCACTTTCCAGCCGATCCCGCTACAATACGCGGCCTTTTCGCGGCCTGCGCCGCGCGGATTCGTAGTTTTTCCAGGATTTACCATGGTCAAGATTCGACTTGCCCGAGGCGGCGCCAAGAAGCGTCCCTTCTACCACGTTGTCGCCACCGACAGCCGCAACAGCCGTGATGGTCGCTACATCGAACGTCTCGGTTACTTCAACCCGGTTGCCCGCGGCAAGGAAACCCCGCTGCTGCTGGATCTGGACAAGATCAGCGAGTGGCAGGCCAAGGGGGCACAGGTCTCCGAGCGCGTCGCCTCGCTGGTGCGCGAATACAAGCGCAGCGGTCCTGCCGACGCGGCTCCGGCCGTCGAAGCCGCCGCGCCCGCGGAGGCTGCTGCTCCGGCGGAAGCACCTGCCGAGGAAGCCGCCAAGGACAGCTGATCCTTGGCGGAGCAGTGGGTCGTCCTGGGCGAGATCATCGGCGTCCATGGCGTCCGGGGCGGACTGACGATCCGCTCGTACACCGATCCGCTCGACAACATCTTCGACTACAAACGCTGGCAGCTGGATGAGCGCCGCGAAGTGAAGGTGCTCAACGGCGGATGGGTCGGCAAGAGGATGGTGGTTCAGCTCGCCGAGCATGGACGACCATTGACCGACCGCGACCAGGCGGCGGCACTGATCGGCGCGCGCATCTGCGTTCCCCGGTCGGCGCTGCCGAAAACCGACGAACTCTACTGGGCGGACCTGGTTGGTCTGGCGGTGGAGACAACGGATGGCCGCCCGCTGGGCGAGGTCGTCAACATGATGGAAACCGGTGCCAACGATGTGATGGTGGTGCGCGGTGACGAGGAACGGTTGATTCCGTTCGTGCGGGAGCACGTGGTCCATGACGTGGACCTGACGGCTCGTCGCGTGGTGGTCGACTGGGACCCGGATTTCGTGTGATGCGCATCGACGTCATCACCCTGTTTCCGGAACTGGTCGATGCCGTGGGTCGGCACGGGATGGTGCGCCAGGCGATTGCGCTGGGCGAACTGGAGCTGACCTGCCGGCAGTTGCGCGATGGCGCGACCGACCGCCGCCGCACGGTGGATGATCGTTCCTACGGTGGTGGTCCCGGCATGGTGCTGCGACCGGAGCCGATGCGCGCGGTGCTGAACCAGGCACGGGCGGCGCAGCCGACGGGCAAGGTTCTGTACCTGAGCCCGCAGGGTGAGCGGCTCACCGACGCGATGGCGCGTCGACTGGCTCGGGAACCGGGCCTGGTGCTGATCTGCGGCCGTTACGAGGGCGTGGATCAGCGCGTGATTGACGAGGCGGTCGACCTGGAAGTGTCGATTGGCGATGTGGTGCTGTCGGGCGGCGAGTTGCCGGCGATGGTGCTCATTGATGCCGTTGCGCGGTTGTTGCCCGGGGTGCTGGGCCACGGCGCATCGGCGGCACAGGATTCGTTTGCGAATGGTCTGCTGGACCATCCGCATTACACGCGCCCGGCGGAGGATGCCTGGGGCGCGGTGCCCGAGGTCCTGCTCGGCGGCGATCACAGCGCGATTGCGCGGTGGCGCCTGAAGCAGGCCCTGGGGCAGACGTGGTTACGACGGCCTGATCTGTTTCAGGCTTTGACACTGGATGATGAACAACAGGGCTTGCTGGCCGAATTCGTGGCCGAGCAGTCCGGGAACAACACGTGAGGCAGCATGGCCATGACCAACATCATTGATGAATTGAACCAGGAACAGCTCAAGTCGGATGTCCCCGAGTTCGGCCCGGGCGACACCGTTGTCGTCCAGGTCCGGGTGAAGGAAGGCGATCGCGAGCGTCTGCAGGCCTTCGAGGGCGTGGTCATCGCCAAGCGCAACCGCGGCCTCGACTCGGCGTTCACCGTGCGCAAGATCAGCCATGGCGAAGGTGTGGAGCGCGTGTTCCAGACCCACAGCCCGCTGGTCGCCGGCATTGAGGTCAAGCGTCGCGGTGATGTCCGCCGCGCCAAGCTGTACTTCCTGCGTGAGCGCAGCGGCAAGAGCGCGCGCATCAAGGAAAAGCTGGCCAAGCGCAGCTAGGCGGTTGATTCGGCGCGGGCGGTGCACCCATCGTCCGCGCTCCCAACATCGTCAACAACAACGCCCGACTGGTTCGTCCAGCCGGGCGTTGTTGCGTGCGTGGTCCCGGGAAGCGCGTGGAATCAGGCCCGGCGGCGTGATCCGAGCTGATCGTTGGCGGCGTTACGGGTGGCTTGCAACCGACGGCGCTGGCGCGCGTATGCGGCATCGTACTGCTTCAGCCGTGCAGCCATGTGCTGGGTAACCTTCGCCAGCAGGCCGAGTTCACCTCCGGCATCCTGATGCGGAATCTTCACGTCCGCCCGTCCTTGGCGCACGCGCAAGGCGGCTTGTGCGATCTCCTCCAGGCGATGGCCGAGCTGGCCCCCCAGCAGCCAGGTGGCCGCGATCCAGGCCAGCAGTACCGCCACCAGCGCGGCGGCCGCGATGAGGCCCAGGCGTTGATGTGCAGCCGCTGGTAGCAGGGCTCGCTCCATCGGCACCACGGCCACGGCGGACCAGCCGGCGGTGTTTACGTAGGTGCGCGCCGGTGCCGTGACGCGGGTGACCAGCGACAACCCGTCCCAGGGAACGCTTTCAATCGTGGACGTCCCCTCGGCATCAAAGGCACGTAGCGAAGCGGCGTTCATCGCGGCATTGCCGACCGTCGCACTCAGCTTGGACGGTGCCAGAACGACATCACCATCGGCATTGACGAGCAGGACATGTCCGCCGTGGCCGGCCGTGGCGTTGTTGAGAATCTCCAGCATCATGTCGGTTCCATAGACCGCCTTGAGCACGCCGACAAAGGCTTTTTCACTGGCCAGCGACACCGAGATATCAATGGAGTAGAACGTCGAGCTCTGGTCGTATTCCAATTCGCCGATGTTGAAGCCATTGGCCTTGGCATCACGCCACCAGGGTTCACCGTGCGGTGGATCCTCGGCTGGACCCTGGTCGAAATCGCTGGTCGGGTTGGTCGATGCGACGACGAATCCCCGCGCGTCGGTGAAGAAGATCTCCTTGAAGCGCCGGTTGCTGAGCAGGCTCAGGTTGCGCAGAAATTTTGCGGAGTCGGATTGCAGATAGCGCTGTGATTCCCACTGGCCCAGAACGGTCTGGTTGGGCAGAGTGGCCGCTCGCTCGGCGACACCGGTGACGTCGGAGACGGCTGACCAGGTCTTGATTTCGGAGGCTGCGCGTTGGATGTCGCTCTCAATTGCCGACAGGACCGCTTCGGCCTGTTCGGAGGCGGCCATTTCGGCACGCTCCATCTGTGCATCCAGGACGCCCCAGATCACGGCGCCACCGGCGAGCAGTGTCACCACGACGGCAAATCCGGTAGTCAAGCCGGCACGGGTACGGATTTTCATTGGCGTGGTTCCTCACACTGCACATGATTGTCGAGGCTGCATATCGGCCACGCGGGGCGAATGTTGAGCGCGAAAAACCTCGATGCATCGTCCGATTTCGAGCACGCGTGGAAACGAACAAGCGCCGCCGACGAAGCGCCCCCGCGTCCGTCAGTACCGCTGGTCTCGGTGTCAGGACTGTTGAAGACGCTTTTGTCCACCTCCGCCACAAATCCAAGTCCGTTTCGGCGAAAGTGCATCCAGCGCGACGCTGACCTCCAGCTCCTGACTTGAATTCCGGCGGACCACCCTTATTTCGGTCTCGACTTCCGGGAGGCAGGCATGACCGACACACAATCCTTCGAATTCCAGACCGAGGTGAAGCAGCTGCTTCACCTGATGATCCATTCGCTTTATTCGAATCCGGAGATCTTCCTGCGGGAATTGGTCTCCAACGCATCGGATGCCGCGGACAAGCTGCGTTACGAAGCGCTGACCGACGACGCGTTGCTGGCCGACGATCCCGAGCTGCGTATCGAGATCGAGGCCGATCGCGAGCAGCGTACCGTGACCATCCGCGACAACGGCATCGGCATGAGCCGCGACGAGGTCATCGAGAACCTCGGCACCATTGCCCGTTCCGGCACCCGCAGCTTCCTGGAGAAGCTCTCCGGTGACGAGCAGAAGGATTCCGGGCTGATCGGTCAGTTTGGCGTCGGTTTCTATTCCGCCTTCATCGTCGCCGACCGCGTGACCGTGAACACCCGCCGTGCCGGCAGCGACGAGGCCGTGCGCTGGACCTCCGACGGTGAGGGCCGCTACACGCTGGCGGAGATCGACAGCCGTCCGCGCGGCACGGAAATCGTCCTGCACCTGCGCGAGGACCAGGACGAATTCCTGGAGCCGATGCGGTTGCGGCACATCGTCAAGCGCTATTCCGACCACATCGCCCTGCCGGTGCTGATGCGCAAGGCCGATGACGAGGGCAAGCCCACGGACGAGTGGGAGACCGTCAACACCGCCTCGGCGCTGTGGACGCGGCCCAAGTCGGAGATCTCCGACGAGGAATACACCGAGTTCTACAAGACCGTCGCCCACGATTTCGAGGACCCGCTGCGCTGGGCCCACAACCGCGTCGAGGGGAATCAGGACTACACGTCGCTGATCTACCTGCCCAAGCGCGCGCCGTTCGACCTCTGGGACCGCGAGTCCAATCACGGCCTCAAGCTGTACGTAAAGCGCGTGTTCATCATGGACGACGCCAAGCAGCTGCTGCCGACCTGGCTGCGCTTCGTTCGCGGCATCGTCGATTCCAATGACCTGCCGCTGAACGTCTCCCGCGAGTTGCTGCAGTCCAGCCGCGTGGTCGACAAGCTGCGCGCCGCGATCACCAAGCGCTCGCTGGACCTGATCGAGTCGCTGGCGAAGGACGATGCCGAGACCTTCCTGGAGTTCTGGAAGACCTTCGGCGCGGTGATCAAGGAAGGGATTGTCGAGGACCAGACGCAGCAGGAGCGCATCGCCGGGCTGGCGCGCTGGCACAGCACCCACGGCGACGATCTGACCACGCTGGACGAGTACATCGAGCGGATGCCGGAAGGCCAGGACAAGATCTACTACCTGACCGCCGAGACGCTGGCGACAGCCAAGTCCAGTCCGCACATCGAGGGCTTCGCCAAGAAGAACGTCGAGGTGCTGCTGCTGACCGACCGCGTGGACGAGAGGGTGGTCGGGCATCTGACCGAGTACAAGGACAAGCAGCTCGTGTCCGTCGCGCGCGGCGAGGCCGATCTCAAGTCGGTGGTCGCCGACCCGAACGAGGAAGCGGAGCAGGCGCGGCTGGAGACGCTTTACAAGGACACGATCGAGCGTCTGGGCAAGTCGCTGGACGACGATGTGGAATCGGTGCGGCTGTCGCAGCGCCTGACCGAGTCACCGGCCTGTCTGGTCGTCGGCGAGCACGCGATGTCGAGGCATCTGGAGCAGTTGCTCAAGCAGGCTGGCGAGGCGGGCGTGCCCGGCAGCAAGCCCATCCTCGAAGTGAACCCGTCGCATCCGGTCCTGGAGCACCTCAAGGGGCTGAGCGCGGACGAGGACTTTGACGATCTGGCGCGGATGCTCTACGAGCAGGCCGTGCTCGCCGAAGGCAGCCAGCTCACCGACCCGGCAGCCTTCGTCAAGCGGCTGAACCGCTGGGTGTTCCGCGACGCGGCGGCGTCGAACGACGCCAGTTCGCAGGGCGCCGCCTGACGTCAATACCAACCGGCACCGGCCGCGTGACACGCAGGCCGGTGCCGCGTATTCAGATCTTCTGGTTCGTCGGGGCCGCGTCGGTCACCGGCGGGCGCGCCGGGCGCAGCGTCAGCATCAGGCTGGCATCGCGCTGGTAGCGGTCCGGGCGAAAGTACAGCACGCCGTCCTCATCCACCCAGGCGGTGCTGTAGTAGATGTAAACCGGTAGCTGGTCGGCGGTGGCGAGGTCCACGCGTGTGGGTTCCCGATCGCCGATCGTCTCTCGTACGCGCTCGGCATCCCAGCCCTCGGTGTTTTTCAGCACAAAGCCGGCCAGACCGATCGGGTCACCGACGCGGATGCAGCCGTGGCTGAAGGTCCGGTCCGCCTTCTCGAACAGATGGCGGGCCGGCGTGTCGTGCAGGTAGATCGAAAACTTGTTGGGAAACATGAACTTGATGCGTCCCAGCGCGTTGTCCGGTCCCGGCAGCTGACGAACCACGTGAGGGAAGTCGGCGTCGGGGTTCGCGTAGGCCTCCCAGTCGATGTCTCCCGGGTCCAGCACTTCCGAGTCCAGCGGCCAGTCCGCCTGGACGATCATGTTCCGGTCCTTGAAATAGTCCGGGTCTTCGGCGGCCTTCGCGGCCATCTCTCCAACGATGATCGAATTCGGGACCGTCCAGTGCGGGTTGATCTCCAGGAACTGCAACTGGTCGTTGAAGGCCGGCGTCTGGTTCTGTTCCTCGCCGACGATGACCGGCATGTTCAGCGGGTCCTCGCCGTCGCGGTAGGCGACCAGCCAGTAAGCGGCGATGTTGACCATGATCCGGTCATTGGCGAGATCGCGCGGTAGCCAGCGCAGCCGTTCCAGGTTGGCGTCGATCTGCTCCAGACGCTTTTTCGCCGGGTAGTTCAGCATCAGTCGCGCTTGCTGACCGACGATGCCGTCGTCCTCGATGCCGTGCCGGCGCTGGAATTCGGTGAACGCGGCGGCCGTGGCCGGGTCGTAAAGCGTCGGGTCGTCCACTGCCTGGCCCTGCGGTTCGGCCGTGGCCAGCTCCCCGGAGATGGTCAGCCGGCGGCGCAGGTCCGGAATGCTTTCGTGGTGCCCGCCGGGGCGGATCAGCCCCTGTGCGTCCACCGTCGGCCAGCCTCCGGCATCGACGATGTCCACCATGTCCGCCCGGGCGTCTCGCAATCGCCGGTACTCGGCCGTTTGTGGCAACAGGGTTTCCAGGGAATCCGCGACGCCCAGCTTGTCCAGCCGCTGGAGTTGCGTTTCGCGATCGAAGGCTGGCTTGGGGATGAACCACGCGTTGTCCGCGGAGGCCTGCGAATACCGGCCCCGGGCGAAGTCGTGGGCGTATTCCAGATAGGCCTGCATCGCCTGCCACTCGAAGGCTGCGGCACCGTCCATCTTGTCCGGTGGCGCTTCGCGAGCCGCGTGCAGCGCGTCCCGCGCATAGTTGTCGCCGCTGAGTCCATGCGTCTCGGCGGCATCCAGCGCTTCGATCAACGTGTCCAGTGCGCTCGAGGCCCCGGCCTGTCCGAACAGCGACGTGTCCAGCTTGATCCAGACCGGCTTGAAGCCGCGCGATGTGTAGTAGTCCCGCGCCGCGGTGTCGTCCGCGCCGATTGCCGAGTCCAGGGCGGTTTCGAAGGCCTGGAGCTCGGAGGCGTCCCGCCCGCAACCGGTCAGGCCGAGGAGCAGGGTCAGCATGACCATCACCGGACAGGCACGGCGCAGATTTCGCGATGTCGCCATCAATACTCCCTTTGGCATGTCACCAGCGCGCCCGGGAGCCGCGAACGTCAACATGGACGAACGGTCCGCGTACACCTGGTTTGGGTCCGTACAACCCCATGCCGCCGGTGAATGGCTGGTACCAGCGCTCGCCGGACAGGCGCTCGATCAGGTCGTAGATCACGCGTGCGTCGGCGACATCGACGCGACCGTCCCCGTTCAGGTCGTCCATGACACCGTCCTTTGGCGCCTCGTCGACGAAGATGTCTGCGGCGCCCCCCCAGACATGCCGGCTATAGGGCACGTTGCCGATCGACGCGTTGTACCAAGGGGTTCGGAACCCGCTCATGATGTGCAGGCCGGAGGCCTGATAGCCGGCCTCGGCCAGTTGTTCCACGATCATCTCCAGCTTGAGCAGCAGCCGTTCGCGCAGGGCGACGTACTTGGGATAGTCCGAACGCTGCTTGGCGACGAACTCGCCGAGCGTGAAATGCGGCGAGATGCGGGTCTGGCGATTGGTGGCGTTGACCTCGACGAAGCCCGCGGGCGGTTCGTAGATCGACTGACCGCGCAGCTTCCGCCGTGGGTAGTCGCCAAGACGATAGCCGTTGAGCTGGCCATTGGCGACGTCGTCGGCGGGCGTCATCACGAAGGCGTTGATGGTCATCAT
>NZ_CAXFCL010000367.1:0-19707 GCF_964000955.1 uncultured Abyssibacter sp. | reverse complement strand
CTCGTCCACGGAGACCCCTTCCGGCGTGTTCGGACAGGCGTCAATCGCGTTGGCGACACCGTCGCGATCTTCGTCGGCCGCGCAACCATAGACGTCCACCACGGCGCCCGGCGCCGTATCCGGACACCGGTCCTTGTGATCGACGACACCGTCCTGGTCCTGATCCGCCTTGGACGGCCAGGCGACACCCCCAAGGTCATAGACAAACGACAATGTGAAGCCAGCCGCCTCCGTGTTGTAAGCGACGTTGTCCTCGTTATCGTATTGGTAGGCCAAATATCTGACACCGGCTCGGACCTTCAGCGCTGTTCCCGGGTCATCTACCTCTACCCAAAGCGACGAATCCAGGTTCACGGAATCACCAAACGGATAGGAACCTGCTTTGAAGCCAATTCGCGCTGAATCTATGATCGGGAAGATCGCCCCCAAGTGAAGTAGAGGACGGTAGTCGAGCAATCGTGCGTTACCCAGTTGGGGAGACGCCTGCGACCCAACTTCCTGAATATGGAACTCGGAATCGATCATTCTTGCCCCAATGCCGAGCTCCCACGTCTCACCGAAATTCAGCCCCTTGTAGGACTTGACCGCCAAGAGATCCAGCTGCCGAATCTGCCAGGACGAATTCACACGAGAGTCCGATGAGTCGACGTCAACTCCCAGGAGCGAATAGTCATTGAATGACTTGATGCTGCGCTGGAAGCTCGCGGTCGTGAATGCAGCGCGAATATCGAACCCATAGGACCACGAAGGGGAAAGACTTAGCCCCAGGCCAATCCCTGCGTCCGAGTTCATGCCCAAAGCGCGATCCAAGCCCACGAGATCCTCCGACGTGCTGATGGTGCCCGCCGGCTTCAACCACAGAAAATCGACATTTGCGGATTCGTCAGCCAACGATTCCGCACCAATAGCCATCCCCGACCACGCTGCTGTCGCTGCCAGCAACGGTGCCAATATCCTTTTCATGCTCGGTATTTCCCCTAAAGTCGAGCGACCTGCCAAGCGCGGTTGGAAACCACGGCCAAGGTGGTGCCCTGCTGTTTCGTCTTGCTGCGCCGCATCAAACGACGCCAGTGATTGTCTTCGAAGCAGGTGTGGTCCATGCTTCGCCGCCGATCATGGTACCTAACGCCACCCTCAATCAGCCACTCGAACCGACGCGTGGTCATTCCATCCCATGGAATCCACTCCCCGACGCGGGCCTCGCGCTGGCATCGGTACAACTCTCGCGACGGACGCATGCACTCGTTCTGCTTTGCGCTCGTGATGAGCAACATGCGTACCAACTGGAGGCCAGCTGTCGGTTCTTCGCCGATGACGACTGTCCGGTCCTGCATTTTCCGGACATGGAAATCCTTCCCTACGACGCGCTATCGCCGCTGCCGGAGGTCGTTTCCGAGCGTCTGACCGCGCTGGCTCGGATACCGGCCCTGTCGACCGGCGTGGTGATCGTTGGCGCGGATAACCTCTTGCAGCGCCTGCCGCCGGCCGCCTACGTGCAGGCAAGAACGCTGTCGGTCGCGCAGGGGCAGACCCTGCCGCCCCTGACGTTGCGGGAAACGCTGGATCACGCCGGCTACCAGGCGGTCGCGGAAGTTCAATCCCACGGGGAATACGCGTTGCGCGGCGCGCTGATGGACCTGTTTCCGATGGGCAGCCCGTCGCCGTACCGCATCGACTGGCTTGATGACGAGGTGGACTCCATCCGCCTGTTCGACCCGGAAACCCAGCGCTCACAGGACGTCGTCGAACGCATTGAACCCCTGCCCGCCAAGGCGTTTCCGACCGACAACGCCGGCATCGAGCGCTTTCGCCGTCAGTATCGCAACGCGTTCACCGGTGATCTGACCTCGCACCGGGTCTACCAGAGCGTCTCCAAGGGTCAGATGCCCGCCGGCATCGAAGCCTATGCGCCGCTGTTCTTCGATGAGACCGCGCATCTGTCGGACTACCTGCCCGACAACGCCAATGTGATCTTCGCGTCCGGACTGAACGGGGCGATGACCAAGACCTGGGACTCCATCAATGCCCGGCACACGAACCTGGGCGTGGACCCGGAGCGCCCGCTTCTGCCTCCGGCCGAGGCCTTCGTGGAACCCGACACGGCCATGTCCGGCTTCGACCGGTATGCGCGCATCGCTTTGCTCGACTCGCCGGCTGACGATGCGGTCAGCTTCGACATCGAAGCAAGTCCGATCCGGCAGCCGGAAACGGACCGGCAGCACGCCCGCGGCCGCATCGCCGAGCTGCTGGCCGACGAGGACCCACGCCGCCTGCTGCTGCTCACCGAATCGCAGGGCCGGCGCGAAGAACTACTGGAGTTGCTGCGGCCGTTGGGCCAGGCGCCCCGCGCCTATCCCAGCTGGTCCCGGTTCATCGGAGATTCAAAACCATTCGGACTCTGCATCGCGCCGTTGGCCCGCGGATTCGCCCTTCGGGATCCCGCGGTCCGCGTCATCACCGAAGCCGAACTGGTCGGGTCCAAGCCACCCGCCACCCGTCGCCGCCGCGCGGTTCGCGACCCCGAAACCGTTCTGCGCAATCTGTCGGACCTGAAGGTCGGCGCCCCCGTGGTCCATCAGGAGCACGGAGTCGGGCGCTACATGGGGCTGGAGCGGTTGACGGTCGGCAACCAGGAGATGGAATTCCTGCGCCTGGAGTACGCGCGCGGCGACAAGCTTT
Source organism: uncultured Abyssibacter sp. (assembly GCF_964000955.1). NCBI lineage: Bacteria > Pseudomonadati > Pseudomonadota > Gammaproteobacteria > Chromatiales > Oceanococcaceae > Abyssibacter > uncultured Abyssibacter sp. The sequence continues at coordinate 17,028 of NZ_CAXFCL010000367.1, read as the reverse complement.
ACGTACCGGTCGGCTCGCTGCACCTGATCCATCGCTACACCGGCGCCGAGCCCGACACCGCGCCGCTGCATGCGCTGGGCAACGACCGCTGGAGCAAGGTGCGCAAAAAGGCGGCGGAAAAGGCGCGCGATTCAGCGGCCGAGCTGCTGAGCATCCAGGCTCGTCGGGCTGCCCGCCCCGGCTACAGCTTCTCGCTCGACGCCGCCGAGTACGCGCGCTTCGCTGAGGGGTTTCCGTTCACCGAAACGCCCGATCAGCTCAGCGCCATCCAGGCCGTGATCGATGACATGGCGGCTCCACATCCGATGGACCGCGTGGTCTGCGGCGATGTCGGCTTCGGCAAGACCGAAGTCGCCATGCGCGCGGCCTTCGTCGCGGTAACCAACGGCCGGCAGGTCTGCCTGCTGGTTCCGACGACGCTGCTGGCCAGCCAGCATGCGCAGAACTTCATGGACCGGTTCGCGGATTGGCCGGTGCGCGTCGCGTCGATGTCGCGTCTGCGATCCGGCAAGTCGCAGGACGAACTGCTGGATGAGATGCGCGACGGCAAGGTCGACATCGTCGTCGGCACCCATCGTCTCCTGCAAAAGGACATCAAGTTCAAGGACTTGGGCCTGGTCATCGTCGATGAGGAACACCGGTTCGGCGTGCGTCACAAGGAACAGCTCAAGCGTTTGCGCGCCGAGGTGGATTTGCTCACGCTGACCGCCACCCCGATCCCGCGCACGCTCAACATGAGTCTGGCCGGCCTGCGCGACCTGTCGATCATCGCCACGCCGCCGACGGCCCGCAATCCGATCAAGACCTTCGTCGCGGACTGGGACAAGGCACTGGTCCGCGAGGCCTGCCTGCGCGAGATCCGTCGCGGCGGTCAGGTCTACTACCTGCATAACGAGGTCAGCAGCATCGAGCGCGCCGCCTCCGAACTGCGGGAGCTGATGCCGGAGGCGGATGTCCGCACCGCGCATGGGCAGATGCGCGAGCGCGAGCTCGAGGCGGTGATGCTGGATTTCTATCACCAACGCTTCAACGTGCTGGTGTGCAGCACCATCATCGAATCGGGTATCGACGTACCCACCGCCAATACCATCGTCATGAATCGCGCGGACAAGCTGGGACTGGCGCAGTTGCACCAGCTGCGCGGACGCGTTGGTCGCTCGCATCATCGCGCCTACGCTTATCTGCTCGTGCCGTCGCTGCGCGCGCTGACGCAGGACGCCCTCAAACGCCTCGAGGCAATCGAGTCGCTGGGCGAGCTCGGCGCCGGCTTCACGCTGGCGACGCACGACCTGGAGATTCGCGGCGCAGGCGAACTGCTCGGCGAGGAACAGAGTGGCCAGATCGAGGAAATCGGATTCGCGCTGTACTCACAGCTGCTGGAACGGGCCGTGCGCGCCCTGAAGGCGGGCGGCGACCCTGATCTGGAGGACCCGTGGGCCTCCGGCGCCGATCTGGATCTGGGCGTAGCCGCGCTCATTCCCGACGACTACGTGCCGGACGTCACCCTGCGCCTGACGCTTTACAAGCGCATCAGCAGTGCGACGTCGCCGGCCGAATTGCGCGAACTGAAAGTGGAGATGATCGACCGCTTCGGCCTGCTCCCCGAGCGGGCCGAACAGCTATTCGCGCTGGCCGCGCTGCGGCTGCGCTGCGAAGCCATCGGCATTCTCTCCATCAAGGCCGGTGCCGGCAGCGCTCGCGTTGCATTCAAGCCCAAGGCCGATGTCGATCCCGCCGCGTTGATCCGGTTCATCCAGAGCAACCCGCGCAAACATCGCTTTGACGGCGCGACGACGATCGTCGCGCAATGGGACCGGGATTCCGCCACCGAACGCCTGGAGGGTACGACGCGATTGCTGGACCAGTTGCATCCGCAAACCGCCGAGACCGGCACCTCGGAGCCAGCCTAGCTACACTATCCGCCATGATGCTCAGATCACTCCTGGCCGCGGCCCTGCTCGTCGTCGCCGGCCCGTCGCTGGCGGCCGACTACCGCGTTGACGCCATCGTCTTTCTCAACCAGGCGACGCCAAACGGATCGCCCGACGAAGCCTCCGCCGCAATCCGCCACTTCGAAGTCGGCGGTGTCCCGCTGGCGGAGACCGGCACGCTGGCCAGTCTGGGCATCACTCCGCTGAGCGGCGCGGACTTCAAGCTGGAGCAGGCATGGAGCCGCTTGCGGAACGCCCGCGCGTTCGTTCCCTACCTGCGCGCCAGCTGGACACAGCCGGGGCAGCGCCGGCATCAGGCCACATCGATCCGGCTCGCCGACGACGTGCCGTTCCAGATCGAGCCCATCCCGGAACGTCGGTTCCTGCCCGAATTCTATTCGGACAATCCGTCGTCCCCGCAGGCTGAGCAGCCCGATGCGTACGGCGCATCCGACAGCGCAGCCGATCCGGTGTACACCGCGCCGGATCACAACAGCGCCTCGCCCGCCATCGATGCGGAAGACGGCACGGTGCAGCCAGGTGACTGGGCGCTGATCGCGCCTGAACCGATCCAGCTTCATCAACTCGACGGCACGATCACGCTGTACGCTCAGCGGTATCTGCATCTCGCGCTGGATCTGTGGTGGACTCAGCACACGGACGGGTCACCCGTGACCGCTGGCGAATCGATGCCCGAAGAGGCCGCGCGCGTGTTCCACATCAGGGAGCAGCGACGGGTCCGCCTGAACGAACTGCACTACTTCGACCATCCCCGCTTCGGCGTGCTGGCCATGGTGACGCGCGTCGGCGACTGACGCGGACGATCGCGCCGGCGGCCGGCGCGTCAGTTCATTTCAGCGGTCGGGGTCGATTGATCTGATAACCCTGCATCAGATCGACGCCGATCTCCTTGAGCACAGGGATCAGCTCCTCCGTCTCGACATGCTCGGCGATCGTGGTCAGCTGGAACTCGTGACCAACGCGATTGATCACCTCCACCATGGTCTTGTCCACGTGATTCTCGGTCATGTTGCGGACGAACCCGCCGTCGATCTTGATGAACTGGACCGGCAGGTTCTTCAGATAGGCGAACGAGGACATCCCCGCGCCGAAATCGTCCAGCGCGAACTGGACACCCAGTTCTCCGAGTGAGGATACGAGCCTGGCGGTTTCGGGCAAATGGGAGATTGCCGAGGTTTCGGTGATCTCGATGCACAGGCGATCGCCCGGCACCTTGTAGTGCGTCAACCGCTCGCGCACGAACTCGGTGAACGAGCGATCGCCGATCGTCTGGCCGGAAACGTTCACGGCCGTCACCGCTGGCGAGCTGTCCAGATGATCCGCAAGGTAGGCAATCGCGTGTTCGATCACCCAGCGATCCAGCGCCGCGGTCAGGAAGTAGCGCTCCGCCGCCGGGATGAACTGACCGGGCGAGAGGATTTCATCGTTGTCGCCCCGCATCCGCACCAGCAATTCCCGATAGGCCACGGTCTCGGGGTCGTCGACCCGCACGACATCTTCGTAGACCAGCTCACAGCGATCGTTTTCGATCGCGCTGGAGATCCGCGAAACCTGACGCATCTCGCCGTGCCGGCGGCTCAGCTCGGTATCGTCGTCACCGGACACGTAAAGCCGGTTCCGACCGGTCTCCTTGGCCATGAAACACGCGGCGTCGGCCTGACTCATGACGGCGGCCACCGAAGCGCTGGACGGATTCATCTGCGCCATGCCGGCGCTGCCGGAGATCTGATAAACCTCGTCGTTCCATTCGAACCGGAAGTCGCGCAAGGCACTTAGCGCGTCTTCGATGATCGGCTTGCCAGCCTCGAGCTCGCAGTGATCCAGAATGATGCCGAACTCGTCGCCGCCCAGCCTGGCCAGCGTATCCGACCGCCGCAGCTTGCAGCGGATCAGCACCGCGAGCTGGCGCAACAGCTCATCCCCCGCGGTATGCCCGCAGGTGTCGTTGATCACCTTGAACTGATCCAGATCGATGAAGGCGACGACATGCTCCACACCGCCGGCCTTGCTCTCGATGAAGGCGGCCTTGAGCCTGCGCTCGAATTCGTCACGATTGTTCAACCCGGTCAGCGCATCATGACGCGCCCTGAACGACAGCTCCTCGGCGAGCAGGCGCTGCTCGGTCACGTCACGAATGATCACCACCGCACCGATCACGTCCGAATCGCCCGACACCAGCGGCTTGCAGGAAATATCCGCGAACACGCGACGCCGATCGGGATGCTGGATGAAATACTCGTTTCCGAAGTACTCAACCGGTGCCGCCGTCTTGAGCGCCTGACGGACCGGGCTGGGCACGCTCTTCTCGGTTTCCACGCTGTGCAGCTCGAACAGTGTCTCCACCGGTTGCCGCAACAGCGCCTCCTCGCCCTTGCCGACCAGGCGCTCGACCAGCGGATTCACATAGGTGATCCGACCGTCGGCGTCAGTACGAACAACGGCGTCGCCGATCGTCCCCAGCGTGATGTCCGCGCGCTCCTTCTCGGAGGCGAGATCATTGAGCGCTTCCTCCATGACCTCGCGCGAGCGCGCGCTGCGCAGTGATACCGTAGCCAACTCACCGATGGCGGTCAGGGTCTCCAGATCCAGCCCGGCAAGTTCGGCGACACAGGCGCCTTCCAGCGTCAGCGTCCCGGCCTTGACCGCGTCGATCCGGATCGTCACGTCCGCACGCGCCTCGACCTTGTCCTTCTTGAGCCGCGGGACCAGCCCGCCATAGGGCCCGACATCGCCATCGAGCGTTCGGGCGATCAGCGTTCTGCCGCCGGACAGCACGGCGTCGCGAAACTCCGGCGCCTCGTCGAGATTCAGCTTGCGCGGTGATTTTCGACCCCTGTCCGGACGTTGCGCCACCGAGACCAACTGATGTCCGTCCAGCATCGAGAACGACGCGGCGGCGTCTTCGTAGGTCGCCGCCAGCAATTCCAGCAAACCGTCGATGATCTCGCCCGTGTGCTCGCGGTTGGCGATACGCGTGGACATCCTGTGCAGCAGCGCCAGCCGGCGGGTCTCCCCCGCCACACGTTCCTCATCATGCTTGCGCGCATCGACATCGCGCAGGTGCATCACGTAACGCGCCTCGTCGCCCGTATCCCGAATGCTGCCTAGCGCCAGTTCCGCCCAGCGCACCTCGCCACCGGCACCGTGATAGTGCACCTCGAACTGCGCGCTGGACTGTCGTGCCTCGCGGATGTCGGCGGCCTCGCGCTGCACCGCCGAGTAACCCTCGGCGTCCAGCAGGCCCGACAACGACCTGCCTTCCGCGACCAGCGACGGCGTATCGACCATGTCGCGCAACGCCTGGTTGACATCCTGCAGCGTGAATTCGCTGTCAAGGATTGCCTGACCGATCGGGCTGCTGGTGAACGAGGCGTGATGGCGGGCTTCACTCAGCAGGACGCGACGATCCGCTTCACGCTGACCGGTCACGTCGATCCAGGTCAGCACGACTCCGTCGACATCGCCGTTGGAACGGATGTAGGCGACGGTGTGCATCTGATAGGTGCGGTTACCGCTCGCCGAGATCGCCCGCTCGAACGGCTCGCGCGTCTTCATCACGTGCCGGAATCTCGGCAGCAACGACTCCATGTCGATGTTCCAGTCGACGCTGATCACCGAAACACCGGGTTCGAGGTGATCCTGCGCCAACTGGCGTTCGGTCGCCGAGTTGTAGTGCGTCACGTGCAGGCGCCGGTCCAGCACCAGCAGCGGATAGTCCAGGCTGTTCTTGACGTTGGCCAGGTCCGAGGCCATCGCCTCGAGTTCGCCGGACTTGTTCTGGAGCTCGTCGTTGACCGTCATGAGCTCTTCGTTGGTGGACTGCAACTCCTCGTTCGAGGTCTGCAACTCCTCATTAGTGGACTGCAGTTCCTCGTTGGCGGATTGCAGTTCCTCGCTCTGCGACTGCAACTCCTCGTTCGAGGTTTCCAGTTCCTCGACCACCGTCTGCAAATGCTGACGGGTATTCGCCAGTTCGCGCTCCAGCTCGCCGATGATCAGATTGTCCCGCTGATCCTTGTCGTCAAAGGCAAGCGCCTCCGTCGCCGGCACGGCCGCCGTCTCGAAGGACAACGCCACGTAGTCGGGCTGGTCGATCATCATCGGGCGAACCACCGGCACGATCCGGCGATGGTCGGCGCCCTCGCCGATGTGAAACACCGTGCCCTTCGCGACGGTCCGCTCTCGCCGGCTGCGGTGCAGCAACGCGCGCAGTTCCGGACGGAAGGGTTCCGCAACCAGATCGTAGATCCGCAGATCAGCCGGCCCCTGAGGGAATTTCAGGAATGGGTGCAGATCTCCCGAGAAATGCACCGTGTTGTCCTGATTGTCGATCACCACGGTCGGCGGACAGTATTCATTGATCAGCAGGTTGGTGAATCGCAGGCTCAGCGAGCTGATGTCGCGTCCACCCGCCCGGCGCTGACGCCCGCCACTGTCCTTGGACTCGGTGGCGTCATCCGGAAAGCGCTTGTTCGGGATGACCGGAACGTAATTTGGTGTCGATGCGTCCTTGCGCTTGAACACCCGACCTTTCTTGTTCAGCGTCGAGAACAGGTCACGGTGCAGTTCGATGGATTCGGAGCTGCCCAGGAACAGCAGACCGCCGGGCCGCATGGCGTAGTGGAATGTCAGCAGGACGCGCTTCTGGATGTCCCGGTTGAAGTAGATCAGCAAGTTGCGGCAACTGATCAGGTCCACGCGTGAAAACGGGGGATCCTCCACGACATTCTGCGACGCGAACACCATGTTCTGCCGCAGGAATTTCTTGACCTGGTAGGTCCGCCCCTGCCGCTCGAAATAGCGGCTGCGCAACTGGTCGGGCACACCGTCAACCGAGGTCTCGGGGAAGACCCCGGTCCGCGCGAAGGTGACGGCGTCCTCGTCCAGATCAGTGGCGAAGATCAGGTACTCCGGCGTATTGGTCTGATGTCGGGACAGTTCCGACAGCAGAATCGCGATCGTGTAGGCCTCCTCGCCGGTAGCGCAGCCGGGCACCCAGACACGGAACACGTCGTCCACCTGCTTGGTTTCCCAGGCCGATTTCAACGACTCGGCCAGTGACTGGAAGGCATCCGGATCACGGAAGAACGACGTGACCGAGATCAGGACGTCGCGGGCCAGCAGTCCGGCCTCCTCCGACTCGGTCCGGACCAGTTCCGCGTAATCCTCCAGGCTGCTGGTCTTGCGCAATCCCATGCGCCGGTGGATACGACGATTGATGGTCGACGGCTTGTAGTGACTCAGATCGAAGCCGGTGGCCCGCCGGACCGACGACGAGATGCGCGCATAGGCGTTGCTGTCGTCGTCATCCGGCAAGGTGCGGCGCAGCGCGGCCGGCGTTGATGCCAGACCCTCCAGCGCCTCGCCCATCTTGTGCGCCACCATCACCATGTCCACGGCACCGGTCTGGATCGCGGCGCGAGGCATGCCGTCGAACTTCGCCGTGCTGGGGTCCTGCACGATCGTCACGCCACCGGCAGCCTTGATGGCGCGAATCCCCGCCGATCCGTCGGAACCGGTACCGGACAGCACGATGCCCACCGTGTTCTCGCCCAGCGAATCGGCCAACGACCGGAAGAACGCGTCCACCGACGGCTTGGGCCCGACGCTCGCCTTGGGTGTGGACAGTCGGAGCACGCCGTCACGCAGCAGCACGTCATGATTCGGGGGTGTGACGTAGATGGTGTTCGGTGCCGGCGCCTGACCATCGGCGAGGTCGCAAAGCGCGAGCTCCGTGCCCGGACGCAACAACTCGCGCAGCAGGCTGGTATGCGTGGGCGACAGATGCTGCGCAATCACGTAGCTCAGGCTACCGCTCTGAGGCAACTCCGACAGCAATTCCTTCAGCGCCTCAAGGCCACCCGCCGATGCACCGATCCCAACCAGCACGATCGGCGAGTCGACCGACATCGGGGCGTCCTGATCGATGTCCGCCACGATGACATCAGGCTCCTCGCCGACCGACTCCTCGACGTCACCGCCCTCCGTCTTCGCCGACTTGGTGACGCGGGTTGTCTTGGTTCTGGAAGATGCGCGGCGGCCTGAGCCGCTGGCCTTGTTGGTCATTCGTCTGAGCCCGGGGCGCGGGAGTGCCCGCTGGAAAATTCGATCCGCAATCAGACATTACCACCGATCGTCCGCCTGGCAGAGACGGTGGCAACGATTCAATCCCATCAGCCGAAACTGAATGAGAGTCCGCGGCCGGAGGTCGCTGGATGAATGCGGGCTAGGGTTATCCGTGCACGGCGACGAGTCGGTCCAGAAGACGACGCACCTGCACCATCCCGGCGTCCAGTGATGCCTCGATGGCGGCGTGAATCGACCCGTCGACGGTGCCCGCCGCCGGATTCACGACAACCGCCAGTATGGAGTAGGCCAGCCCCGCCTCGACCGCCAGCGCAGCCTCCGGCATGGATGTCATGCCCACCAGCGTACATCCGTCCCGCGCGAGCCGGCGGATTTCCGCGGCGGTTTCCAGCCGTGGCCCCTGAGTCACCCCGAGGATGGCTCGATCATCCAGCGTCACCCCGGCCTCGCCAGCAGCCGAGAGAACCCGCCGTCGCCACCGCGCATCGAACGGCGGCGCGAACTCCACGTGCCGCAGCGGCGCCTCCACCCCGTCGGCGAAGGTATGCGCCCGCCCCCAGGTGTAGTCGATCAGATCCTCCGGCAGCGCCAGATCACCGGGCCGATTGGCCGGATCGATGCCGCCCACGGCTGCAACCGACAGGACGTCCGTCACGCCGAGCATCGCCAGCGCATGAATGTTCGCGCGATAGTTGATCCGGTGCGGAGCAATCGTGTGGCCTTCACCATGTCGTGGCAGGAACCAGCACTCCCCGTTCGACCAGACCAGGCGCTGCGCCGGAGCGGATGGCAGACCCCAGGGCGTGGACAATGCCCGGGTCTCGGCGATCGTCACGCCGTCGATACGGTTCAGCCCGGTGCCGCCGATGACGCCCAGAACGCTCATGCCTCCGCCACCGCGTAAATGGCCGGCAGCTGCCGGAAATAGCCGTACAAATCCATGCCGCAGCCGAACACGTAGCGATCCGGCACGCTGACCCCGATCCACTCGGCCCGTACATCCGGACAACGGCGATCATGCAGCTTCTCGGCCAGCACGGCCGTCTGCACACGTGCCGCCCCGGCGCTCGTCAATGCGGCCTGGATGGCGGCCAGCGTGTATCCCTCGTCCAGTATGTCGTCGATGACCACGACCTCCCGATCCTGCAACTGCGTCGATGGCCGGACCCGCCAGTCCACCCGGCCGCCCTGCGTCGTATTCCGATATCGGGTCGCATGCAGGTAGTCGACGGTGAATGCAGCTTCCATGTGAGCCAGGATTCGGGCGGCCGGCACGAAGCCACCATTCATCACGACCAGCATCACCGGATCGGCCTCACCCACCGACGCGTCAATCTGCGCGGCCAGGTGGCGACAGGCCTCGTCGATGGTCGCCTCGTCGACCACGCGGTCGGCATTTCGTCTGGCCGCGATGGCCCGGGCGCGATCGTCGCTCATGCGGTGGACCTCGGCCCGTCGGGCTCATTGGCCGGTGCCAGACCGCCAGCCTTCGGCGCGGCGTCATCGACCACATGCAGGGTGCGGGTGGGAAACGCGATCTCGGCACCATGCTCGGCAATGATCGCCTCGATCCGCAACAGTATCTCGTGCTTGATGGCGTGGTACTCCGCCCAGTCCGTGGTCCGGGTCAGGCAATAAATGAAGAAATCCAGCGAGCTCGCCCCGAAGGCGTTGAAATTGACCAGCACGATCTGGTCGTGATCGATGTCGTCGTGCTCGTTCAGATAGGCGCGCACCGCATCGGTGATCGCGCCGACAACCCGGGCATCGTCATAGCGCAGCCCGATAGTTTCGTAGATGCGCCGATTGGTCATCCGCGACGGATTTTCCACGACCACGGTGGAAAACACGCTGTTGGGCACGTAAAGCGGCCGCTTGTCGAAACGACGCACGACCGTCGACCGCCAGCCGATGCGCTCGACCACGCCCTCGATCTGACGATCCGGTGAACGAATCCAGTCACCCACGGAAAACGGGCGATCCAGATAAATGGTCAGGCCGCCGAACAGATTCGCCAGCAGATCGCGCGCCGCGAAGCCGACGGCAATGCCGCCGACACCACCGAACGCCAGCACGCCGGAAATCGAGATCCCCACGGTTTGCAGAATCACCAGCCCCGCGGTCACCAGCACGACGATGCGCACCAGCTTGGCGATGGCGTCCGCGGTGGTGTGATCCACCGCCGGCTGCATTTCCTCCAGGCCGCGCTCGACGGCACGCACCAGACGCAGCAGGAACCAGGTCAACAGCACGACGACCAGCACCTTGCGGATCATCGGGATCCACTCGGCCAGTCCGGGCGCATCCTCCGCGGGGACCAGCTCCGCGGCCATGCCGATACCGATGACCCAGACCATCCAGCGCAGCGGCCGGCCCAACGCCTCCAGAACCGCGTTGTCCCAGACGGTCTTCGAGCGAGCGGCGGCGGTGCGGGCGCGGCTCAGGACCAGGCGCGTGAGCAGGTTGACCAGCACCACGATGGTGACAATCCCGGCCACCTGCCCGATCCAGCCACGGTCGCGGTAAAGGCTGATGAAGTCGGTGAATATCTGCGTCAGTTCCATGTCAGTCCGCAACCCCCATCAATCGCTCCCGCGCCGCCTGAACCGCCGTCGGGTCCGGCTCTACCCGCCTGCGCGATAGCGCCGCCAGACGTGACTCGAACCCCGGAGGCATGTCCAGTCCCCCCGCATCCAGCGCCTCGATCACCGAGGGCCGGTGATTGCAGAGCGGCAGCAGGTCGCAACCGGCCGCGGCGGCCAGTTCGACGCGCCGCCTCGCTCCGCCCATGGCGGCGGCACCACCCATGGTCAGGTCATCGCTGACGACACAGCCGGTGAAACCCAGCCGGCCGCGCAGCCAGTCGCGCACCCAGACCGGGGAAAAGCTTGCCGGTCGGTCGTCAACCTCGGTGAATACGACATGAGCGGTCATTACCGACGGTACGCCCTGACGGACCAGCGCCGCGAATGGTCGCAGATCGCCCGACTCGATGTCGGCCACGGGACGCTCGTCCACCGGCAGCTCCACATGCGAGTCCGGAATCACCGCGCCATGACCGGGAAAATGCTTGACGGTCGCCGCCAGCCCCGATCGCGCGAGACCGCGGATGTAGGCGCCCGCCAGCGCGATCACGCGCTCCGGGTCGCAATGAAATGCTCGATCACCAATCACGCCGCTGCACCCGTGATCCAGATCGACGACCGGCGCGAACGGCAGATCGAAGTCCAGCGCCGCCAGCTCGGCGCCGACGACCAGACCGGCATCCTCGGCCAGTTGTTCGGCACGTTCGGCCTGCCCCAGTGATCGCATCGCCGGAATGCGTGTCACGCCGGTACGAATGCGCTGCACGCGCCCGCCTTCGTAGTCAACGGCGATCAGCAGCTCCGGTCGCAACTGACGTATCGACCGGATCAGCGCGGCCACCTGCTCCACCGATTCCACATTGCGGGCGAACAGGATGAACCCGGTGACCATGGGGTGGCTCAACACCTCACGGTCTTCGGCGGTCAGCTCCAGCCCGTCGACATCGATCATCAGACTCATGCGTCGACGATCTCCACGCGGGTTCCCGCGGGCACGCGGTCGAACAATGCGATCACATCGGCATTGCGCATGCGGATACAGCCGTGGGATGCCGGCACGCGCATCGGCTCGGTGTCGGGGGTGCCATGGATGTAGATGTAGCGCCGCATGCTGTCGACCCGCCCACCCCGGTTGCGGCCCGGTTCCTCGCCGCAAAGCCACAGGATGCGGGAGAGAATCCAGTCCCGCCGCGGATGTTCGGCCGCGAGTTCGGCGCTGTATATCTCGCCGGTCGGGCGGCGCCCGATGAACACCGTGCCCGATGGCGCATCCGCGCCGATCTTGGCCCGGATGCGATGCCAACCTCGTGGCGTGCAGCCGCTGTCGGCCTGCTCGCCGGAACCATTGACCGCGGTGGACACCGGGTAGACCACATCCCGGCCATCGCCTCGCAGGGTGAGCTGCTGCTCAGCAAGATCGACGCGCAGGCTGATGCTCATGCTCATGGCGCGGACCACCGGGCATAGGGACGCCGGGACAGCTGGTTGTTGTAGTAGCGCGGATCATCGGTGACCTCATCGCCCAGCCAGGCTGGCCGCTCGAACGCCCAGTCGGCATCGGGCAGCTCGATCTCGGCCACGATCAGACCGGCGTTGTCACCGGCGAACTCGTCGACCTCCCATTCGAGGCCACCGACGGTGATCCGGTGACGTGTCTTGTCGATCCGCGATCCGCCCAGCGTCCGCATCATCGCGTCGGCATCGGCCAGCGGGATCGGATACTCGAATTCCAGCCGCGAAGCCCCGGCCACCGCCTGCTTGATGTTCAGCGTCGCCTGCTCGCCTTCGATCCGGACCCGGACCGACGCCCGCCCCTCATCGTTCAGATAGGCCTGAGCGATCCGCGTGCTGCGCGCAACCTCGGCGCGCCAGCCGTCGCCCCGCACCAGAAACTTGCGCTCGATCTCAACGGCCACGGTCGAACACCGCCATGGATTCGACATGCGCCGTGTGCGGGAACATGTCGATCACGCCTGCCGCCTCGCAGCCAAAGCCATGGTCGCGCACCAGACGGCCCGCATCCCGCGCCAGTGTCGCCGGATGGCAGGAGACGTAGACGATGCGCCGGACGCCCGTGGCCGCCAGCGCATCGAGACATTCCGCCGCCCCGGCCCTCGGGGGATCGAGCAGGGCCAGATCGAAGGATCGACCGGGCCAGGACCAGCCGCCGGGTTCACCAAACAGGTCGGCCACTTCCGTCGTGATCCTGTCATCCAGCCCCTGACGGGCAGCGTTGGACGCGGCGCGCGCCACCAGGCCGGCATCGCCCTCCACCGCGTGTACGCGGGCCTCACGCCGTGCCAGCGGCAAGGTGAAATTGCCCAGGCCGGCGAACAGTTCCAGCACGCGGTCACCGGGCTGCGGCGCCAGCTCGGCGAGCGCCTGCGTCACCAGCTTCTCGTTCACGGCGCCGTTGATCTGGGTGAAATCCAGCGGTTCGAACCGGACCTCCACCGCATCGTCGGCCAACCGGTAGCCAAGCGGTCGCGCCGGCGGTTGCAGCGGTTCGACCGAATCCAGGCCACCGGGCTGCAGAAACACCTGTGCGTTCAATCGCTGCTCCAGTTCGAGCAGGACATCGCGGTCCGCATCGGTTGGCGGCCGCAGACAGCGGAGGGTCAGCGCCGCGCAATCATACCCAACGGCGACTTCAACCTGCGGAATCTGATCGCGAATGCTCAGCCGCCCGAGCATCTCGGACAGGATGGGCAACCGCTGGCCAATCTCCGGCACCAGCACCGCGCAGGTCTCGATATCCGCGACATAGGGCTTTTCGCGCTCCCGGAACCCGACCAGCACCCGCCCCTTGGCGGGCACATCGCGGACCGACAGGCGGGCACGACGTCGATACCCCAGGGTCGGGCCCTCCAGCGGCGGCAACACCCGGCCCGGCGAGAGCTTGCCGATGCGTTGCAACGCATCGAGCATCTGCTGCTGCTTCTCCCTGAGCTGAGCTGCCGCATCGAGATGCTGCAACTTGCAGCCGCCACAGTAACCGGCATGCTCGCAGGGAGGCTCCACGCGGTCCGGCGACGGTTTCAGCACCGCCTCCAGCCGACCCTCGGCGAAGTCCGGGCGGTTGCGCGTGCGCATGTAGCGGACGGTCTCGCCCGGCAGGGCACCGTCAATGAACATGACCTTGCCGGGATCGGCGGCGGCATCGGCTTCCGGGACACGACCGATGCCCCGGCCGTCATTGGCCAGTGCGGTGATCGCTGTCTCGAACGGCCCGACCGGTACCCGGCGGCGACTGCGTCGACTCACTCGACCGATCCGAACACGCCGGTGGACAGATAGCGGTCCCCGCGGTCGCAGACGATGCTGACGATCGTCGCGTTCTCGACCTCGGCGGCAAGCTGCAGGGCGGCATGCATCGCGCCTCCGGACGAGACCCCGGCGAAAATACCCTCCTCGGCGGCGAGTCGACGGGTCATGTGCTCGGCGTCCTCTGCGGTCACGTCGATGGTCCGGTCGACGCGCTCGGGCTCGAAGATCGCCGGGAGATACTCCACCGGCCAGCGGCGGATACCGGGAATGCTGGATTCACCGGCTGGCTGCACACCAACGACCTGGATCGCCGGATTCTGCTCCTTGAGATAGCGCGAGCAGCCCATGATCGTGCCGGTCGTGCCCATCGACGACACGAAATGGGTGATGCGGCCCTCGGTGGCTGTCCACAGCTCCGGCCCGGTGCCCTCGTAGTGCGCGCGCGGATTGTCCGGGTTGGCGAACTGATTGAGCACCTTGCCGCGACCGTCCCGTTCCATCTGCGTCGCGAGATCACGGGCGCCTTCCATGCCCTCGGCCCGCGTCACGTGCACGATCTCGGCGCCAAAGGCCCGCATGGTCGCGGTGCGCTCGGCGCTGGCATTCTCCGGCATGATCAGCACCATGCGGTATCCGCGCATCGCGGCGACCATGGCGAGCGCAATCCCGGTGTTGCCACTGGTCGCCTCGATCAACGTGTCGCCCGGCGCGATCTCGCCGCGCGCCTCGGCATAGCGAAACATGCTCAGCGCCGGACGATCCTTGACCGAGCCGGCCGGGTTGTTGCCTTCCAGCTTGGCGAGAATGCGATTGCCACGCTCGCGCAAATGCGAGTCCAGGCGCTGAATCCGCACCAGCGGGGTGTGACCGATGCAGGCATCGAGTGTCGGTAATGTCATGGCGCGGGATTCTACCGAATGCCGACGCGGCCGGAATCGGTCGGTATCCGGACGGGAATCGACGCCACCGACGTCAAACCGGGATGACATCCGTCATACTGAATGCATGCATGAGGGGGTGCACACGCGGATCGGCTTCGGAACCATCACGTTTCCGGTGGTCGTGGTCTGGCTGGCGATGAGTTTCGCGCTGCTGCGCGGCCATGTGGCCGACTACGAATTCGCGCAGTTGCAAATGGGCACCGTCACGCCCGGCCTCGTCTACGAAAGCGCCGAGGCGGACGGCAGCGCGAGGGCCGTCGAACTGGCACGTCTGGCCGAGGGCCTGGTCGGCATTCGCTACCTGTCGCTACTGGATACCCGCGAGCGCCTGCTGGGCACCTGGGCCGCGCCCGAACAGTCCCCAGCCTCGGGCGTCACCGGCTGGTTGCTGAGGCTGGTTGGCGGTACCGACCCGGGTCCCAGCGTGCGACGCGTCGTCGCGCCGGACGCCGCCGAGGGCGCACCCTACCTGCTCGAGATCGGTCTGGCCGCGCCGGCCGCGGACCCTCGTTTCGTCAAGCGCTTCCGCCAGCTGCTGGGCCTCAGCCTCGGCATCGGTCTGCTGGCCGCGGCGACGCTCATCCTGGTGCGCGTCCGCCTGAGCCGGCCGGCCCATGCGCTGGAGGCGGCGATCCGCCAGCTCGTGCGCGGCGATGAAACACATGAGATCACACGCCTGCCGGCGCCCTTCGCGGACGCGGCCGGATCGCTTCGGCTGCTTGGCGAGCGGCTGCGCTACAGCCGCGAGCACCTGCGCACCCATGTGCTGCAGGCCACCGACAAGCTGCATGACGACCTGAACCGCATGCGTCGTCGCGTGCGTGAAGTCGAGAATGAACGCGACAGTGCGGTGACGCTGGCCGACTCGCGTCGCGAACTGCTGTCCGGGCTGTCGCACGAGCTGCGCACGCCGCTGGTGTCCATTCTGGGGCAGGCGGATCTGGTGCTGCGCCAGAAGCCGGACGCGGCCACGACGGAATCGATGATGCAGGTGAAGCGCTCGGTGCAATCGCTGCTGGCGCTGATCAACGACTGGCTGCAATGGGGACGCATCGAGGCCGGCAAGCTCACGCTCAACGAGGTCGCGTTCAATCTGCTGGACACCGTGGAGGACACGGTCAACCTGCTGGCGCCACTGGCCTACGAAAAGGACCTGGAACTGGTCCATATCATCTACCACGACGTGCCACGGCGGCTACGCGGTGACGCCGCACGCCTGCAGCAGGTGTTGACCAACCTGCTGTCCAACGCGATCAAGTTCACCCAGTCCGGTGATGTCGTGTTGCGGGTGATGGTCCGGGAAGATCGCGGTTCCGATGTCGTGCTCGGTTTCCAGGTTTCCGACACCGGCATCGGCATTCCGGAAGCGCAGAAACAGCGTCTGTTCCATGCCTTCAATCGCGCCGATCACGGCGCGACGACCATGCAGCCCGGCACCGGGCTGGGTCTGAGCATCTCGCGGCAGATCGTGCGGATGATGAACGGCCACATCGAGTTCGACAGCACCGAGGGACGGGGCTCGGTGTTCGAGGCGGTGATGCAAATCCACAAGCAGGGCCAGCGCAACGAATACCCGACCGCATGGACCGGCCTGCGCCACCGTCATGTCTGGCTGGTCGACAGCCACGCCACCGCCCGTCTCGCCATGCGTCATTGCCTGGACTACTGGAGCGCCGAGCTGACCGAATTCGCCGATCCGGAGCTCGCGGCCGCGCAGCTGCGTTCCGCGTCACCCATGCCCGAGCTGGTCTGCGTCGGCATCATGGCGGCGCAGGCGAACGCACCCTGGCTGCACGGCCTGCTGCGCACCGGCCACCGCTGCCACGTGCCGGTCCTGGTTCTGGTCACCAGCCTGGATCACCAGACGCTGTCCGGCCTGTGCGACGCGGGCGCCACGGCCGCCATTCCGAAGACCACGGATCGCGAGTCGCTTTATCGCGAGCTGCTCCATGCCCTGGACTACAAGGCGAAACCCGACCGGCTGCCACTGGACGGCGTCAGTGCACTGGTCATCGACAACAACGTGACCAACCGCCGCCTGCTGACACGCACGCTGCGCGACAACGGCGCCCAGACCCTGGAAGCCGATGGCGCCGACGCCGGTCTCGCCATCGCGGCGCAGGAATCCCCGAGCGTCGTGCTGGTCGACCACCGTATGCCCGGGCGGGACGGCGTCGAGACCACCCAGGCGCTGCG
>NZ_CAXFCL010000366.1:0-5621 GCF_964000955.1 uncultured Abyssibacter sp. | reverse complement strand
GCGGCCCTGAGCCGAGGCGGCGTTGGCCAGCGCCTCGTTCAGTGTTGCCAGCTCGCCGGAACCATGCACCGACCAGCGCTGCTGGAACCGGTTCAGTTCCGACTCGACCTCGCTGACGATGCCGGCCAGCTCCTCGGGATCGTGTTCCGGCGCTCGCAGGGTCAGCGTGACCAGGGTGCCCATGGTGTAGAGCTGCCGTTCGAACCGAGGGTCGGCGTCGCGGCCACGCAGCACCAGTACGCCGATCATCAGCAGGATCAGCGCTGCCCCGATCCAGCGCCTCATGCCGATTCGATGGCGTCGAACAGCATGCCCGCGATGTTGATGCCGAACTGGGCGTCCAGCTCGCGGGCGCAGGTGGGGCTGGTGACGTTGATTTCGGTCAGGTAGTCGCCGATGACGTCCAGGCCGACAAAGCGCAGGCCGTGTTCGCGCAGCGTCGGTCCGACCTCGGCGGCAATCCAGCGGTCGCGGTCGCTCAGCGGGCGCCCTTCGCCGCGGCCTCCGGCTGCCAGGTTGGCACGGGTTTCACCGGATTTCGGAATGCGCGCGAGGCAGACATCCACCGGTTCGCCGTCGATCATCAGAATCCGCTTGTCGCCATGGGTGATCGCGGGGATGTAGCGCTGCGCCATCACCGGCCGTCGGCCATTGTCGGTCAGCGTCTCGACGATGGAGCCCCGGTTCGGGTCGCTGGTGGACACGCGGAAGATGCCCGCGCCGCCCATGCCGTCCAGCGGCTTGAGAATCGCGTCGTCCTGCGCGTCGATGAAGGCCTGGATGTCCGCCATGCGCATGCTGATCAGCGTGGGTGCCGTGCATTGCGGAAAGCCCGAGATCGCGATCTTCTCGTTCCAGTCACGCAGGCTGCCGGGCCGGTTGACCACGTTGGCGCCATCGGCCTCCGCGCGGCTCAGCACATGCGTCGCGTACAGAAAGCTGGCGTCGACCGGTGGATCCTTGCGCATCAGGATGACATCGAGCTCGGCCAGCGGCACTTCGCGGACATCGCCGAGCGTGAACCAGCTTCGCGCGTCATCGACCACCTGCAACGGGCGGCCCCGACCCAGCGCCTGGCCGTCGCGCAGGCTCAGGTCCGGAATCTCGAAATAGGTCAGCGTGTAGCCACGCCGCTGGGCCTCCAGCAGCATCGCCAGTGTCGTGTCCTTGGCCGGCTTGATGCCGGCGATGGGGTCCATCACCACACCCAGTTGCGGCATGTGCCTGTCCTTTCTCTGCGCCTGTCGGAGCGGTCAGTCGTCGTCGTGGCCGTTCTGCACGATCTCGCGCGCGGCCGCGACCAGGGCCAGACGTGCGACGACGCCATAGGCGTAGTAGCGGTTCGGCCCGGCGTCGGGATCCAGCTGCGGGTCGGGTCGTGACGCGCCATCGGCGAAGGCCAGTGGGTGGAACTGCATGCCTGGCGCATTGAGACTGTCGGTCGCCCCGCGTGACTCGTGTACGCGGTAAAAGCCGCCAACGACGAAACGGTCGATCATGTAGAGCACCGATTCGGCCGGGGATCCGTGTTCACCCCAGCGCTCGCGGGTATGCACGCCTTCCTGAATGATGGCGCCGGTGACCTCGCGGCCTTCCTTGCCGGACGCCATCTTCGTCCGCTGCTTGCGGTTCAGACCGGTGACATCCTCCGCCGAGCGGGCCGTCATGATGCCCATGCCATAGGTGCCGGCGTCGGACTTGATCACGACGTAAGGGTCGTCCTCGATGCCGTACTCGGCGTATTTCTCGCGGATCGCGGTCAGCAACATGTCCACATTGCTCGCCAGACACTCCTCGCCATCGCGCGTCATGAAGTTGATCTGCCCGCAGTTGCGGAACAGCGGATCGATCAGCCAGCGGTCCACGCCCACGGTACTCGCGAATTCGCCGGCGACCTGGGAATAGACGGTGAAGTGCTCGGACTTGGTCCGCGTTGCCCAGCCCAGCGTGGTCGGTGGCATGACCGGCTGCTCCACCCCGCGGAGGATCTCCGGCACACCGCTCGACAGGTCGTTGTTCAGGATCAGTGCGCAGGGATCGAAGCCCTCGACGCCAATCCGGTTGCCCTCGCGCCGCAGCGGTTCCAGTCGCAGCGGCCGGCCGCTGTCCAGTTCCAGGTCGGTGGGCTGCGTCAGGTCCGCCATCAGCGAACCGACGCGCACGTTGAACCCGGCCTTGTGCATCAACTCGACCAGCCGCGCCATGTTCTCCAGATAGAAGCGGTTGCGCGTGTGGTTCTCGGGGATGATCAGCAGCGATCGTGCGGTGGGGCAGATGCGATCGACGGCGGACTGCAAGGCCTGGATGCAGAGTGGTTCGAATTCCGGCGCGAGGTTGTTGAACCCGGCAGGGAACAGGTTCGTGTCCACCGGCGCGAGCTTGTAGCCCGCGTTGCGCAGGTCGACGGACGCGTAGAACGGTGCCGGCGTCTGCAGCCACTGCCTGCGGAACCAGGCCTCGATCTCACCCTGCTGTTCCAGCAGACGGGATTCCAGCTGTTGCAGAGGTCCACGGAGTGTCGCTTCGGCGTCAGTCATCGGGTCCGGTAGCGCCATCGGTTCGTCCAGGCCATTGGGGGGCGCATGTTACCGCAAGGCAACATGCTGCCGGTGAGGATGTGTTTCCTCGAATCCCGGGTTTTCCGTTCGAAATATGGTAAAACCGACGTTATTCCGTGCCGGACGTCGGCGGCTGTCTGCGGCGGGACGGGGAGCAGACGGAGGCTGAAACGCGACTCCGGGGGAATCGTTGAGTGTGGACGGGGTCGTGGTCGAGGCGGAAAGCTGCCAGAGGCGGTTCAATCGGATGGTCGACCGGTCCGGCATGACGGGGATGCGCGACGCGATGGAATCTCGCGCTGCACGGGTATCACCGTCAGGCAACACGGACGGTGTGTACTGACCATCGTTTCAGGCTTCCCCGGGGGGAAACACAGTGGCATCGAAAGAAGACACGCGGGGGATATCAGACGTGAAAGTCATGGTCATCGACGACAGCAAGACCATTCGGCGGACCGCCGAGACCTTGCTGGCGCGGGAAGGCTGCACGGTGATCACCGCGGTGGACGGGTTCGAGGCGCTGGCCAAGATCGCCGATCACCACCCCGACATCATTTTCGTCGACATCATGATGCCGCGGCTGGACGGCTATCAGGCCTGCGCCCTGATCAAGGGCAATCCACGGTTCAAGAACACGCCGGTGATCATGCTGTCGAGCAAGGACGGTCTGTTTGATCGTGCGCGCGGTCGGATCGTGGGTTCGGATCACTATCTGACCAAGCCCTTCACGCGAGACGAATTGCTCGGCGCCGTGCGCAAGCACACCGCCTCGAAAGCCGCTTGATGCAAGCCGACCCCTACACGCTGCCTCCGTATCAGTTGCTTGCGGCGCTGGAGCAGCGCCTGCAGGCCGGCGCGGGCGAGAGCGCGCTGCAGGCGGTTCGCACCTGGACGGGCCTGGGCCTGCGGGTGCGTGACCAGTTGTATGTGGCGCCGCGGTCCGATGTGCGCGAGGTCCTCACGCCGCCAGCGATGACTCGCGTTCCCAATGCGCCGGACTGGATGCGTGGTGTGGCGAACGTGCGCGGAGCGCTGTATCCGGTGCTGGACCTTGGCCGCCTGTTCGGGCGCGACGGGTTCGTGCCCGGTCCGCAATCGCGGCTGCTGCTGCTCAATTCCGATGTCGACCCGGTCGCCTTTCTGGTCGACGAGGTCTACGGCTATCGTAACTTCGAACCGGGCGATCAGCGCATGAGCGCGATCGAGACCGCGCCGGAGGAGATCGCCGCCTACCTGCTCGGCGGTTTCGTGCGTGACGGTCAACCCTGGCTGGCGCTGTCACTGCACCGCGCCGCCAGCGCGGGCCTCGGCGAGATGCCCGAGGTGCTCTCCGGAGCCGCCGCATGAACGCGGTGATGCAGCCTGCCGGGCAGGACACGCGCAATGGTTTGCACTGGCTGCGCGCGGAGCTGGACCTCAGCCTTGGCCGCGTTCGCGACAACATCGACCAGTCGCTGGAGCGCGGTGACGACGAACTGCTGTTGCAGAAATGCGTCGTGGAACTGCACCAGATTCGAGGCATCGCCACGGTGGTTCAGTGTTACGGCGCCGCCTGCCTCGCCGATGCGATGAAGAGCGCCGTGCAGGCGCTGGCCAATGGTGACGAAGTTCGGGACCGCGAAGCCGCGATCACCGCGCTGCTCGGCGCCTCGGTGCAGTTCAGCGACTATCTCGATTTGCTGACCTCGGGGGAGCAGGACGCGCTGCTCGTGTTCCACCCGATGATCAACGAGCTGCGCGTGTCCTGCGGGCTGGGTGTGCTCAGCGAGGCCGACCTCGTCGCGCGACATATCTTCGAGTCCGGCGCGATTCCGCTGGATGCGCCCGAGGGTGCCTCTCCCGACGATCCGGCCGCCCAGGCGGCGCGCAAGCTGCTGCCGGCCCTGCACAAGGCGATGCGCAGTTGGGTGCGCGGCGAGGAACGCACCGACAGCCTCAAGCGCATCGGTCGTATCGCCGAACATCTGCGCGGGCTCGCCGCCGGTGCGGGCTTTGGTGTGCTGATGCAGGCCACCGCCGCGACCGTGGAGTGCCTGCTGGCACTGAAACTGACCGACAGTCTGGAACTCAAGCGGCAGATGGGCCGGGTCGGGGAGCTGACCAAGCGCGTGGCCGTCGGGGGCGAGCAGGCCAGCGATGCGCCGGCGATGGTTCGCGCCGCGGTTGGCCTGGGGGTCGAGGTCTTCCGCAGCGGGACCCGATCCCGTCGCGCCAGCGCCTTGATCAGCCGGCTGCTGCTGGACAGTTGTCTGGTGCCCGATGCGCAGCTTGAACAGATGCGCATCAGCATCCGCGGGCCGAACACCGACGTGCTGACGCGGGTGGCCAACGAGATTCGCGAGGACTTCGCGCAGGTCAAGGATGAGATCGACCTGGCGATCCGGACCGGGCGTCGCGCGCCGGAGCAGCACGAGTCGATGGCCCGCACCCTCAAGCGCGTCTCCGATACGTTGTCGATGCTGGATCTCGGCGCCCTGCAGCGGGTGATCGACCGGCAGGCGGATCTGCTGGATACGCTGGAACTGGACGCCGCCGACGCGCGCTGGATGGAACTGGCGACCGCGCTGCTGCTGGTCGAACACAATTTGCAGGACGCTCTGTTCGGTCATGTTCGTGCCCGCGAAGGTGACCGGCGCGACCCCGCCGCCGTGCTGGCCGAACCACCGCCGGTCAAGCTGGATCATCGAGAGGGTGCCGACGCCGCGCTGAGGGAATCACTGGTCAACCTGTCGCAGCTCAAGGACCAGATCAGCGAATACATCACCCGTGGAGAACCCGGGCTGCTGTCCGATGCCCGGCGCATGCTGCACCAGGTGGAGTCGGCGCTGTCCGTGCTCGAGAGTGACCGTGGCGCCGCCCTGACGGCGCGCTTGCAGGGCACCATGGATCTGGACGGGTTTCGCGACATTCGCGACAACACGTTGCTGGCGGACGAGTTCGCCGACGCGGTCGCGCTGGCCGAGTGCTACATCGAGGCCCTGCAACAGGCGCAGCCGCAGACCGAGCACCTGCTGGATCAGCTCGAAACCGCGCTCGACGGACTGGACAGCCGCTTGCGGGCGG
>NZ_CAXFCL010000365.1:0-11170 GCF_964000955.1 uncultured Abyssibacter sp. | reverse complement strand
CACCGTGTGGCCCAGCGATTCGAGCAGTTCCGCGGTGCGGGTCAGACCGGCCAGGCAATCCGCGTGCATGTCGTCGCCCAGCATCGGAACACCGCTGACCGCGATGTGCAGCGGCCGCACCGGTGTTTCCAGCGACTGAAGATACGGCTGTGCCGGCGCGGGCGCTTGCGAGGGGGCGCCCGGCTCCGGACCGCTGACGGCGTCCAGCACCGCGGCGGTGTCACGCACCGTACGTGACAGCGGGAGTTCCACGGCGCAGCCGAACCAGACATCGCCGCGATCCGGTCCGGTGGGCGTGCGGCCGCGCGTGGGCTTGAGTCCGACCAGCCCGTTGCAGCTCGCGGGGATGCGGATCGAACCGCCGCCATCGCCACCACCGGCCATCGGGACCAGCCCCGCGGCAATGGCCGCGCCGGTGCCGCCGCTGGATCCGCCTGGCGTGCATGCCGGGTTCCAGGGGTTGCGCGCGGGGCCGAACAATGCGGGTTCGGTGAACGGTGTCAGGCCGAATTCCGGTGTGTTGGTCTTGCCGAAGATACTCAGCCCGCTGCGCTTGTAGCGCACCACCAGGTCACTGTCCTTCGATGGGATGTAGTCCTTGAGAAAGCGGCTGCCCGAGCTGATCGGCGCGCCGGCATAGTCCGACAGCAGGTCCTTGATCAGGAACGGCACGCCCGCGAACGGCCCGTTGTTCAGCGGCTGCCGGACCCGGGCGCGGGCGTCCTCGTAGAGCTTGCCGACAATCGCGTTGAGCTGTGGATTGATCCGCTCGACGCCGCGGATCGCGGCCTCCAGCAGTTCCTCGGCGGAGACGTCTCCGTCGCGAATCAGTTTGGCGAGCGCGAGGGCGTCTCCTTCGGGCAAAGCATCCATGGTCGGTCCCTTCGGCGTTGGCGCGGCGGTCGTGAATTGTGAGCGACCGTAGCCGCCGCGGCCCGCCGGGGCAACTGCCGTCAGAGTCGGTCCAGATGCACCGGTTTCGGATCACCCAGCCATTGCGCCAGTTCCGAATGCGCGGCGAGTTCGTCCTCGACGACCGGGTGAACCAGCACGGACAACGGGCCGCGCACATGCTCCAGCAGCGCCAGGGCCTCATCCAGCTCGTCGGCGCTGACATGCGCTTCGAACATCGGTCCGTCATGCGGCCCCACGGCGCGCGGGATCAGGCGCCCGAGGTAGGGAAACGACAGGCTCGAGCGCGCGAGGTGGTCTCGTACCTCGGCGGCGATCTCCGATGTCGTGTGATCAAAGTAGACATGCAGGTGGTACCAGCGCGGGATGGTGTTCATCGGCGTTCCGGTTCTCGGGTTGCGGAGATGATGCGGTTGCAGATGCTTCGGAAAAAGCGAAATATTCGACGCTGCTCATTCAGATTTTCTGAAACATGAAGCTGACCCTGGATGCATTGCGCGTCATGGACGCCATCGACGCGACAGGCAGTTTTGCCGGTGCAGGCGATGTCCTGTTCCGCGTGCCGTCCGCGATCACCTATTCCGTGCGCAAGCTCGAGGACGATCTGGGGGTCACGGTCTTCGACCGATCGGGTCGCAAGGCGCGACTCACACCGGCCGGTCGGGAATTGCTGGAGCGTGGTCGCCGGTTGCTGGCGGAAGCGGAGGAGCTGGAAGATCGCGTCCGGCGGATGGCGACCGGATGGGAAACCGAACTGCGCATCGCCGTGGACGACGTGCTGGGCACCGAGCGCCTGATGCCGTTGCTCACGGAGTTCTACGCCAGCGATTGCGGGACCTCGCGCATCCGGTTGCTCACCGAGGTCTACGGCGGTCCCACCGATGCGCTGACCGAAGGGCGGGCGGATCTGGCGATCGGCGTCACCGGCGAACTGCCGCAACAGCCGCCGCTGCGGTCGGTAACGCTGGGCTGGGTCCGGTTCGTGTTCTGTTTGTCCGGAGATCACCCGCTGGCGTCGGTTCCGGAACCGATCACCGACGATCAGCTGCGCGCGCATCGCGCGATCGTGGTCAGCGACACCTCGCGCACACTGCCGGGCCGGTCCAGCGGCTTTCTTCCCGAACAGGACGTGTTGTATGTCCCCAGTCTGGCTGCCAAGCTCGAAGCGCAGCGACGAGGACTGGGAGTGGGATTCCTCCCGGCCTGTCTGGCGCGGCAGGATCTCGACACGGGGCGGCTGGTCACCCGGGAGGTCGGCATTCAGCGGGAACCCGCGCTCTTCAAGCTCGTCTGGCGCGCCGATCGGGAAGGACGCGCGCTGGACTGGTTTGTTCGTAAACTGAAGCACTATGAACCGATTACTGATCTGCTTGATCCCGTGCCTGCTGCTGGTCCATCCGGCACGGGTACAGGCGAATGACGCCGTCGCGGCGTCCGTCGGCGAATTGCTGGCCTACTACTTCTCCATCGAGGAGTTCGCCAGCGTTTGCCGGGTCCACGCGCGTTCGGCGGCGCCCGGCGTCGAAGGGGCCTTCGAGACCTGGGACGAGCGCAACCGCCAGCTGGTAGACGAGTTGCAGGGGCGTTTCGCACGGCTGGTCGCCGAGGATCTCAAGCTCGACTCGCTGGATCCGCTCGTGCAGAACGAGGTGGAGCGCAACTGGCGGGCGACACGCAACGCCGCATCGCTCTACCAGCGACAGCAGCTGGCGGCGATGGAAACCGGTCAACTGCACAACGCCTGCCGCCGCCTGAACGAGTCGCTGCTGGTGGCGGCCTCCGATGTCGACCAGGCGAATCAGAAGGCGTGGGAAACGGTGTTCTTCCGCGTGCCCGCAACGGAAACCTCGATTCTGGGCACCTGGGCTACCGAGGAGGATTGCGGGGGCGAGCGCTGGACGGTCCGCGCCGACGGCACCGATCAGGTCTCGCTGCAAACCGAGGACATCACATACGGCTACAAGGGTCACTGGTCGCTGGCGCGGGGCCTGTTCCGCTCCAGTGGCGTCGAGAATTCCGGTGCGAAGGTCACCATGGTGGGCAACACCATCCTGGACCGCACCGGTCGGTTGCTGACGCTGGAGGTCACCCACCAGACCGTGCAGCCACAGGGTGAGGGGCTGCAGACCACGGCCCCGGAAGACCTCTACACCGTGACCTACGAGCGCTGCCCGCAGGGCACGCGCATTACCCACCTGCAATTCGATGAACGCGCCGTCGCGAAAGCACCGGAACCCGAGCGGGAACCGCCGGCCGATGATACGGAGACCTTCTTCTATGCGCGGCAGCCGACTGATGAAGATACTGACGATTCCGGCGACGTTTCTCAGCGGCCTCGTCGCCGCTAGCGTCTGGTATCAGCTTCAGGATCCACTGGTCCCGCCGGTCGCAGTGGAACGGCCGGCGATTGATGCGGAAATCGCCAAGCTGACCGAGTCCATGTACGTCGCCCGGCAGCTGGATGTCGGCGAGATCGAGGCCGCGCGGGATTACCTGGCCCTGTCCATGGATCTGGATATCCTGTCTCTGGGCGAGCAGCTCGGCGGTCTCAACCCGCAGCGACGCGCCGCCGCGTTGAGCGTGCTGGCCGAGATTCACGACTACCGCAGCAACTACCCGTCGACCATCGAGACCCGCGATACACAACAGCAGCAGGCTTTCGCCGCGATGCGGGCGGATGTGGACACGATTCTGGAACGCGCCGCCGAGCTGGCGCCGGCGGGGCGGTTGCAGTTCTGAGGGATTGGGCTCGGTGAGCGCTTGAGCAGGTTTCGTCGTGCCGGGCGAGCCGATTTTCTATGTACGCCCACCGCCCGCTGCGATGCTTGGCCACGTCCAGCCGGTTTCAAGCACGGACTGAACCGAAGCGGGGTTTTCGCGCCTTGCCTGGCCTGTTTGCAGGCAGCAACTTGGCGGCGCGAATAGATCAGTGCTTCCCCCAGCTGACCGGGATCAATGCATGCCAATGCGGCGACGGGCCTGCCGTTCTGGCATGCCCGTCGCCGCGTCAATTGATGCGCGTTCGATCAGAACTCGAAACTCGCATCCACCAGCAACGACCGCCCCGCTCCGGGCGCGATGTCCTTGATGAACGAGGTGTGGTCACGAATTTCCTCATCCAGCAGGTTGCGTCCGCGCAGGCCGAGCACCAGGCCGTACTGCCCGCGGATGGTCCAGGTGATGTCCGCATCCAGTCGATCGTATGCGTCGGTCTCGGTTTCCAGGCTGGCGGTGTCGCTCTGCCTGGCCACGTGGGTCAGGCGGATGTCCGCGGTGACCGGTCCGCGCTCCCAGTCCAGGCCGGCGCCAATGCGCGATGGCGTGATGCGCGGCAGCGATGACCCGTCGGTCAACTCACCGGTGACGGTGTCGGCGAAGATGCGCGGGCGCCACTGGCCGGCGGCGGGTGAGTCCAGTACCAGCACGGCGAACGAGGCTTCCGCGCCAGCGAAATCGGCATCGTCCTGCGTGTACGCCACGTACAGCAACTCGCCATCGGCTTCCGGCGTGCCTTCCTCGTCGACGCGATCCGGTTCGCCGTCGGGCAGCAGGGTGTCGGTTTCGCTCTGGTAGATGTAGTCGTCGTAGCGGGTCACGAAGGCGGTGAGTTCCGCATCGATCCGCTCCGAGTGCCAGTGCAGGCTGATGTCGAGGTTGTTCGCCACTTCCTCCGTCAGATCCAGGTTTCCGACCTCGAAGGACTCGGTCGCCAGGTGTGGGCCGTTGGAGTAGAGCTCCTGCGACGAGGGCGCGCGCTGCGAGCGGGACAGGGACACCGCCAGGTTCGCCGAGTCGCTCAGCATGTAGTTGCCGCCAACCGAGAGCGAGACCGTCGAGAAGTCACGCGATGGCGCGCCGCCTTCCGGGCTGTGATCGGTCGACTCGACGCGTGCGCCGGCTTCCAGGCGCAACGGATCGAGATGCCACTCCTCGACCCAGAACAAGCCGACCGATTGCGTGTCCACCGGCGGCACGAAGGCTTCCTCGCCGATGGCCGAGAACTCGGAATCAATCCATTGCAGCCCGACCACGCCGGAGAAGTCGCCCAGCGGCGCGTGCGTCGCTTCCAGACGGGCCTCGAAACCATTGTTCTCGAAGCGAGTGCCCGGTTCGCCGGATGGTTCGATTTCGGTGTGCTCATAGTCGCTGACGACCACGGCGCCGCGGAGCCGGGTGACCGCGGGGAGCGGTTCCAGCACCTCGAACTTGCCGTCGTAGCGGACCTGGTTCAGGTCGATGCGGACGCCAGCTTCCTCCTCGTCCTCGTGGCCTTCCTCTTCGTGTTCCTCACCTTCTTCCTCGTGATGGTGATGGCCGGGAATGCCGTAGTTGGTGCGGTAGGTCGTCACGGAGGCGCCGACAAATCCCCAATCGTCGACCCAGGAGGTGCCCAGCGCGGTCGAGTTGGTCGAGGTGCTGCTGTTTTCGAGCAGGCCGGCGACCTCGTCCTCTTCCTCGTGTTCCTCGCCTTCGTGCTCGTCTTCCTCCGCTTCGTGCGCGGCCGCGGACTCCGCCATGCCGGGAATCTCGATGTCGTGCGTTCGCCGGACCAGGCCGTCGACATGCAGATTGAAGCGGCCGAAACCGGTCTCGACATGGCCGAAGTAGGTGCGGCCGTCGCGGGCTGTGTCGTACTGAGTTCCCAGCACACCCGTGGGGCCCACGACCGGTTCGGTCGGAATCGTGTCGGAGACGACATTCACCACGCCGCCGATGGCGCCGTTGCCGTAGAGCAGCGTGGCCGGGCCACGGAGCACCTCGATCTGTCGGGCGCGGAACGGCTCGGTGGAGATGTTGTGGTCGGGGCTGACGGAGGAGGCATCGAGCACGCCCACGCCACCGTCGAGCACGCGCACGCGCGGACCGGACTGTCCGCGAATCACCACTCGGCCGGAGCCGGGACCGAAGCTGGCGTTGGCGATGCCCGGTTGCTGATCCAGGGTTTCGCCCAGCGTGGCGGCGCGTTCGCGGTCAAGGTCTTCGCCGACGAGGACATCAACGGGGCGTGTGGATTCCAGTTCGCCACGATTGGCGAACGGTTCCGCGGTGACCTGGATGGGGTCCAGTTCCAGGGTTTCGGAATCGACTTCGGGGTCGGCCGCGTGGGCCGAGAGGGTTGCGAACAGCGCAACCGGCAGAATCATGCGGTTCATGCAGGGATCACTCCTGACGGGCCCGGTCGGGCCCAGCAAAACGAAATACCGACGCCGCGCATTCACGCGTGCGTTCGGCGAATCAATCGGTTTTGGTCAGGCTGTGAGTGGGGGTGCGCGCAGTGCCCGTGAAGCCCAGGCAATCGTGGCGACGGGGTTATCGTGCAGCCGCTTGACGACGCAGGCGTCCGGCGCATGGACGATTGTGAGTTCCGGGATGGCCGGTCCGGCCGCCGCATCCTGTGCGATGTGGCAAAGTGCACACATCCCGTGCACCGGCTCCAGCACATGATCGGCCGCATGCGTCGCCGCGCTCCACTGCAAGGCAAGCAGTGCGACGGCGACGAATTGCAGCAAATGCTGGCGGAAGGAGCGGTGCATCCCCTAAATGTTGCACATGGCCATTGAAGGTTCAATGACAAACACGCGTCTCGAGTTCACCAAGATGCACGCGCTGGGCAACGATTTCGTCGTGATCGACGCCACGCGCACCGCGGTTCCGCTGACGGTGCCGCAAATCCGGTTGCTTGCGGACCGGCGTCGGGGCGTGGGTTGCGATCAGATCCTGATGCTGGAACCGGCGTCCGAGGCGGGCGTGGATTTCGGTTACCGGATTCTCAATGCCGATGGCACTGAGGTCGGACAGTGTGGCAACGGCGTGCGCTGTGTGGCCCGCTACGCCATCGACCGTGGCCTCACGGACAAGACCGAGCTGGTCTTCGCGACGCAGACCACGTCGATTCGCGTGCAGGTGGGCGCGGAGACGATTCATGTGGACATGGGCGAACCCGAGTTCGAACCGACGCGCATTCCGCTCGCGGTTTCACGGATGTGCGACCGCTATCCGCTGGAGATCGATGGCCACAGCTGGTTCTTCGGCGCCGTGTCCATGGGCAATCCGCACGTGGTGCTGCAGGTCGAGGATGTCGACGACGCCCCGGTACGCACGGTGGGCCCACGGATCGAGACTCATCCGCTGTTTCCGGAGCGCGCGAACGTCGGTTTCGCCTGCGTGCTGTCCCCCGACCGCATCCGGTTGCGCGTCTGGGAGCGGGGCGTGGGCGAGACCCAGGCCTGCGGCAGCGGGGCTTGCGGCGCGGTCGCGGTGCTGCGCCGGTTGCAGGCGGTGG
Source organism: uncultured Abyssibacter sp. (assembly GCF_964000955.1). Taxonomy (NCBI): domain Bacteria; kingdom Pseudomonadati; phylum Pseudomonadota; class Gammaproteobacteria; order Chromatiales; family Oceanococcaceae; genus Abyssibacter; species uncultured Abyssibacter sp. Next base: position 3,975 of record NZ_CAXFCL010000365.1, on the reverse strand, counting down.
GGCCCGATGTGCGGGTCGAGCTGCCCGGTGGAACGCTGGCGACCCACTGGGATGGCCCGGGTCATTCGCTGTGGATGGAAGGGCCCGCGACCACCGTGTTCGACGGGGTCATCACGCTGTCCTGAGCCGCGCTGGTCGCCTGGCGCAGCCATGCGCCGTTGTTTTCGATAGTATCTATCCTGGATTCAACGACTTAAGTGCGGGGAGCATGGGGAGTTCAGAGGACAAGGTGGGCCTGGCGGCCCTGCAGCCGGAAGACGTGGCCGTGCAGGCGGCGACCGAGGAGGATGTCGTCGCGTTCATCGAGCGACGGCCTGATTTCTTCGCCGAGCATCCGCATCTGCTGGAAGGCATTGAACTGGCGCATGCGGCTGGTTCGGCGTCATCGCTGATCGAGCGGCAGGTCTCGGTGCTGCGGCAGCGCAACGATCAGTTGCGCGAACGCCTGCACCAGCTGGCGGAGGTCGCGCGGCAGAACGAGCAGCGCATGCGCAAGGCCAACGATCTGGCGGTGGCGCTGCTGGGCGCCGGCACGGCGGAATCGACCATCGACATCGCACGCTCGCGCATGACCCAGGCGTTTGCCGTTGATGCGGTGTTCGTCGGTCTTTACGACACGGATGCGGTGAGCAATGCCGTGTGCGTCGACGCCGGGCATGCGCTGCGAACGACCTATGCCAACCTGATTCGCACCGGGCTGATCGAGTGCGGGCCGCTTGGCGATGACGCCCGCTCGCAGCTGTTCGGCGACCGGCCCGTCGCCTCCGCCGCGGTGGTGCCACTGGATCGCGTGCATCCGCTGGGGCTGATGGCAGTCGGTAGCGAGGACCCTGCGCGTTTCCGGCCAGGCATGGGTACGCTGTTCCTGGATCTGATCGCCGAGTTGCTGACCGCCTCGATCCGGCGGTATCTGCCCGCCGACGGATCAGGCAGCTGATCCGTCGCGACACCGGCGCCTAGCGGCCGAGGGCGGCGTCCGAGACGAAAGGGTTGCTGCGCCGCTCGGCGCCGAAGGTCGAGGTCCGTCCGTGACCGGGCACGAAGCTGACATCGTCGCCCAGCGGCCAGAGGCGTTCGCGAATCGAGCGCAGCAGCGTGGCGTGGTCGCCGCGGGGAAAGTCGGTGCGGCCGATCGAGCCCTGGAACAGCACGTCGCCGACGATGGCCACGCGCAGGCCGGGATGAAACAGCACGACATGACCCGGGGTGTGGCCCGGACAGTGGTAGACATCCAGGGTTTGTTCGCCGAACGTCACCTGATCGCCGTTTTCCAGCCAGCGATGGGGCGTGAATCGCTCGGCCGGCGGAAAGCCGAAGCTGGCGCCCTGCTCGGGCAGCAGATCGATCCAGAACTGATCTTCCCTGTGCGGCCCCTCGATGGGCACGCCCAGGCGTCTGGCCAGCTCGCCGGCGCCGCCCGCGTGGTCGATATGCGCGTGGGTGATGATGATCTTTTCCACCTCCGCGCCGGCCTGTTCCACCGTCGCCAGCAGCCGGTCCAGGTCGCCGCCGGGATCGACGATCGCGGCCTTGCGTGTGCTCTCGCAGATCAGGATCGAGCAGTTCTGCTGAAACGGTGTGACGGGGACGATCTTGATCTGCACGGGTTTGGATGGTGATCAGGTGGGAGCGTGGATGATGCCAGAGTCACCGTTTTCGATAGCATGGCGCCATCTACCGGTTTTGCGGCGGTGACCATGACGGCGCTGACAGCCGACCTCGACAGTTTCGACCGCGTACTGCGCGACGAGCGACAGCTTTCGGCGCATACGCGCGCGGCCTACCGGCGTGACCTCGACCGGTTGCGCGAGTATCTGGAGGCGCGAGGCATTGGTGACTGGGCGGCGGTGGGCGTGGCCGACATCCGTCAGTGGATGGCGGGCGAACATCGCCGTGGCCTGTCCCCCAGTTCCCTGCAGCGCGCGCTGTCGTCGGTGCGCAGCTTTTATGCCCACCTGCTGCGCCACGGCCGCTGCGGCGCCGACCCGGCCGCGGATGTGCGTGCGCCCAAGCGCGGGCGGCCGTTGCCGAAGGGGGTGGATGTCGACGAGGTCAGCAGCCTGCTCGACCGGCCGGCCGAGACGACGCTGGAGGTACGCGATCTCGCGCTGATGGAGTTGATCTACTCCAGCGGTCTTCGCCTGGCCGAGGCCGTGAGTGTCAATCTCGCGGACTTCTGGCCCGGCGACGGCATGCTGCGTGTCACCGGCAAGGGCGCGAAGGTGCGCGAAGTGCCGGTGGGGCGCGCGGCGGCGCAGGCCGTGCGCCGCTGGATCAAGTTGCGCGGCGAGCTGGCGGCACCGGACGAGCCGGCGCTGTTCGTGTCGTCACGCGGCGGGCGTTTGTCGCCGCGTTCGGTGCAAACCCGGCTGGCGCAGGCCGCGCAGAAGGCCGGGCTGCCGTCGCGGCTGCACCCGCATCGGCTGCGGCATGCCTTCGCCACCCACATGCTGGAGTCCAGCGGGGATTTGCGCGCGGTGCAGGAGTTGCTGGGTCACGCCAGCATCAGCACCACGCAGGTCTACACCCATCTGGATTTCCAGCACCTTGCCGAGGTGTACGACAAGGCGCACCCCCGCGCCCGCAAGCGCGACGACGATTGACGCCATTCAGGCCCGGTACTGCTCCGGAATCGTCAGCTCGTAGGTCACGCCGCTGCCGGTGTTGCCGACGGCGTAGTTCGGACCGCGTTGCGAGCTGAAGTACAGGTGGCTGCCATCCGGCGAGAACGCCGGGCCGGTGATCTCCGAGCCACCCAGCGTGACCTGTACCAGCACCTTGGCGGGCGCGTTGGGCACCGCGACGATCAACCGCATGGCGTCGCCATCCTCCGCCACCAGCACATCCCCGGCGGGCGAGACGACCACATTGTCCACGTCGTCGAAATCCGGATCGATCGATCCGTTGTCGAACACGGTTTCGATCAGATCGTTGTCGATGTCGTAGGCATAGACCCGGTTGTCACCCTTGCTGGCGAAGAACACCAGCGCCCGGGTGGGTTTCGAGCCGCCGGGCGGCGTGCTTTGCAGCGCCGCGGGCACGTCGTAGATCCAGATGCCTTCGCCACCTCTGAAAATGGTGCCCGGCACCTGCATGCCGGCGCCCGCGAGGTTATCGCGCACTGTGGCCTGCGGCATCTCGGGGCTGGCGACATCCACCCAGCTCGTGCGGTGCAGCGTGCGCCAGATCGCGTCGTCTTCCGCGTAGCCGCCGTTCTCGTAACCCTCGATGTTCAGCGCCTGCAACACGCCGGACTGCATGTTCAGCCGCGTACGGCCTTCGCCGTCGGTGGTCAGGTCACTGGCATCGGCCACGAAACGGTACAGCCGGCCGCTGCCGGAATCCTCGGTCAGGAACACGGTGCGTGTCGCCAGGTCGACCGCGGCGGCCTCGTGGTTGAAGTAGCCGAGCGCCGGCAGCGCCCGTGCGGTGTCCGGTGTGCCGAAGGGGTCACATTCGTAGACGATGCCGTCACCGGTTTCCTCGCAGGACAGCCAGGTGGCCCACGGTGTGGCGCCGCCCGCACAATTGCGACGCGTGCCGTCGAGGATGCGATAGGCGTCCACGAGATTGGCGCTGGCGTCAAAACGCAGGGCGCCAACGCCGCCGTTCGGCCCGTCGGTTTCGCTGTTGGAGACATAGACCCAGCCGCCGTCCTCGGCGGCATAACAGGCGCCCCCGTCCGGTGACTCGTGCCAGTTGTAGCCGGTGAGGCCGAGCGGATCGAACACGCCGGTCAGCGGGTTGCTCAGGTGTTTCGCCACGGCGCGCACGGAAAAGCCTTCCGGTGCGAGAATGCCGTCGACGCCCGTGTCCACCAGTTCGCCGATCTGCGACAACGGGCCGGGCGGAATGCCGAACTCCATGCCGGCGGGGTCGGTCACGCCGCCCGGGCCATCGCCGGAACCGTTCGGCTTGCTCAGGGTCTCGCTGCCGGCACAGGCGGTCAGCCAGGCGGGGGTGCCGGCGGCGCCT
>NZ_CAXFCL010000364.1:0-2017 GCF_964000955.1 uncultured Abyssibacter sp. | reverse complement strand
TGTTCCGCTATATTGAAATGACCGCCGCCGGCAAGCAGATGAGCCTGGCGGAGGCCTCGGCGATGAAGCTGTACGCCGCCCAGACCGCCATGGAGGTGTCCACCGAGGCGGTCCAGGTGCACGGCGGTTACGGCTACATGCGCGAGTCCCGCGTGGAGCAGCTGATGCGCGACGCCAAGATCCTGCAGATCTACGCCGGCACCGACGAGATGCAGATCATCGCCATCGCCCGGGACCTGCTGGGCAGAGGCTGAGCGGCGCAAGCGGCAGGCTTGGAGCTTGCCGCTGGAAGCTTGTAGCCTTGAAGCTGCCAGCAACAAGGAGGATTCCCCATGGCACTACAGCAACAGCATTGCGAAGCCTGCCGCGCCGACGCGCCCCGTATCAGCGATGAGGAGGCGGGCAAGCTGCGCGGCGAGATTCCGGACTGGAAACAGGTGGAGGAAGACGGCGAAGAGAAACTGCAGCGCCAGTTCAAGTTCAAGGACTTCGCCCAGGCTCTCGCGTTCACCAACCAGGTCGGCGACCTGGCCGAAGAGGAGGGGCACCACCCTGCCCTGCTCACCGAATACGGCAAGGTCACGGTGACCTGGTGGACCCATAAGATCGGCGGTCTGCACCGTAACGACTTCATCTGCGCGGCGAAGACCGACGCGCTGTTCGACAAAAGGACCTGAGGTCGAATGGACGCACCCGCTCCCTGGACGCTGAGAGGGCACGCCTACGTCTGCGCCCTGGCGATGCCCGATGCCTTGCGCCGGCAGCAAGGCGGCACCGCCGAAGCACTCGGCCCGGCGACCGGCCGCCTCGGGGTGGTCATGTTCGTGGATTACCAGCGTTCAGAGGTGGGGCCGTATCGGGAGTTGTTGTTCATGCCCGGGCCCTGTCGCTTTCCGGACGGTCACCGGCGCTGGTCGATCGGCCGCATCTATGTGTCCAGCGAAGACAGCGCCCGCAACGGCAACCGCAACTGGGGCCTGGACAAGCGCGTGGCCTCCTTCCGGGTCGAGCGAACCCGCTACGGCGAGAGCGTGACCGTGCGCTACCAGGACCGGGACATCGCCGGTCTGACCCTGAAGCGGCGCGGTCCCGCCCTACCCGTACTCGGACCCTGGCTGCCCGAGCGCTGGCGCCGGCTGGGCCAGGTGCGCGACAACCAGCAATTCGTCTTCGCGCCCTCGGTGCGGGGCCGCCTGGGCGTTGCCAGCCTGAGCGATGCCTGGGGCAACGGGAAGGATTTCCCGCAGTTGCAGTACGGACGCGGACGCGGCTCTCTGTACCTGCCGGACTTCCACCTCGACTTCCCCGAAGCGGATATCCGCCCCCTGTCCTGAACCTTACGGTGACCGGAAGCATCACCCGGCTGTCGCTTCCCGACAGCCGCCCCTCGCGCGCCCTTTGCTAGCATGGGTCACGGCAATCAGGAGAGACCCATGGCTTTAAGCGAAGAGCAAAAAGAACAAATCAAAGCGGCGTCCGATAAAACCTTTCCGTTCGTGGAACGCTGCGGCGCCCGGACCCTGGACGTGGACCGCGGCTACTGCAAGATGATGATGCCGCTGGCGCCCAACCTGAACCACGTCGGCATCATGTACGCGGGCGCCCTGTACACCATCGCGGAGCTGCCCGGCGGCGTGATCTATATGTCGTCGTTCGACACGCGGCGCTTCTACCCGATCGTCAAGGACATGCGGATCCGTTTCCGTCGCCCGGCCGCCACCGATGTGACCGTGGAAGTGCGCATCACCGATCAGGAAATCGAACGCATCCAGTCCGAGGCGGACGCCAACGGCAAATGCGATTTTGAATGGGATACCGAGATCAAGGACGAAAAAGGGGAAGTGGTGGCGCTCACCCATAACGTCTATCAGCTGCGCAAAATCGGCAGCTGAACCGCTACTGGGAAAGGGTCAAAGCGACATCCGCAATTCGTTGCCGCTTTCGCAAAGGCGTATTGACAGGCTTTGTTCGTCGGGGCTAGCCTGAAATCGCACTCCGATGAGGCACGGAGCCCGGG
>NZ_CAXFCL010000363.1:0-13179 GCF_964000955.1 uncultured Abyssibacter sp. | reverse complement strand
GCTCGAAGTGCTGCGAGCGATGCGCAGTCCGGGGTCGGTCGAGGACCTGGCCGCGTCCATCGTCGGCACGTTGCTGCGGTATCTGGACGCCGACATCGGTGCGCTTTATCTCGTCGAGGACAGCGCGCTGGTCCTGAGCGCGCAAAGCGGTTTGCCGGAAGGGATCGATTGGGCGACACGCTTCGACACCCAACATGGACAGCTCGGCCGGGCGCTGACCGAACAGCGGACGCGGCTGCTCTCCGAACTGCCGGCTGATTATCTTCCGGTCGATTCCGGGCTGGGGCACACCGACAGCACCGCGGTGACGCTGTCGCCGCTGCGTGGTCAGGGGCGCGCGGTTGGCTTACTGGAACTGGCCTGGCGCCGGATACCGCCCGCCGAGGCGGCGGCGCTGCTGGACAGCGTGTCCGAATCCGTGGCGCTGGCGCTGGATGCCGTCCAGGCCAAGCTCAGGACCGAGCAACTGCTGGAAGAAACCCGCGCCATGGCCACCAAGCTGGAGGAGCAGCAGGAGGAACTGCGCGTCTCCAACGAGGAGCTGGAGGAACAGACCCAGGCGCTGCGGCAGTCCGAGGAGGAACTGAAGCAGCAGCGCGAGGAACTGAGCACGACCAACGAGGAACTGGAGGAGAAGAGCGAGGTGCTGTCCGAGGAACGCGCCAAGCTCGAGGAAACCGCCGAAAACCTGCAACGGGCGACGCAATACAAGTCCGAGTTCCTGGCCAACATGTCGCACGAATTGCGCACGCCACTGAACAGCATGCTGATCCTGTCCAAGCAGCTGGCCGATAACGAGGACGGCAATCTCAGCGAGGATCAGTCACGGTCCGCGCGAGTGGTCTACGAAAGCGGCCGCGATCTGCTGACACTGATCAACGAGATTCTGGACCTTTCCAAGGTGGAAGCCGGACAGCTTGCCGCGCATCCGGAGACCTTCGCATTGCCCCAGGTCCTGGACGCGTTGCAGCGCCAGTTCGAGCCCATGGCGCAAGCCAAGGGCATCGAGTTCCGTGTCGAGCGGGATGAGACGTTGCCGGCGCAGCTGCACACCGACGTGCAGCGGTTGCAGCAAATCGTCCGCAATCTGATCTCCAACGCCATCAAGTTCACCGACAAGGGCTCGGTTACGCTGAGGGTGGTGCGGCCCGATGCCTCCATGCCCCGACCGGCCGGACCGGACGGCCCGGTGCCCGACGATGAGCTGATCGCCTTTTCCGTGACGGACTCGGGGATCGGGATCGATCCCGCCAAGCTGGATGAGATCTTCAAGCCCTTTGTTCAGGCTGACGGGTCCACCAGCCGGCAGTACGGCGGTACCGGTCTGGGCCTGAGTATCAGCCGGGAAATGTCGGTGCTGCTGGGCGGACGCATGCATGCCACCAGCAAACCGGGACAGGGCAGCACCTTCACGACCGTGATTCCCAGACACATCACGGGTCAGTCATCACCGGAACCCGCGGCCGGCCCGTCCGCGCGGGACGCCGTGGTGACACCGCCTCCGCCGCCGCCCGTGCCCGAGACGACACCGCCGGAGGCCACGCGCGTGCCGGACGACCGTGCCGATGTGGCATCGCCCGGCGAGTGCGTGCTGGTCATCGAGGATGACGAAACCTTCGCGGCGATCGTCCGCGATCAGATTCGGGGCCGGGGTCGCAAGGCACTGGTGGCGCTGGAAGGCCGCGCCGGTCTGGCGCTGGCATCACAGTACCGGCCGCAGGGCATCGTGCTGGATCTCAACCTGCCGGACATGACCGGGCAGGAGGTGCTGGCCTCGCTCAAGCAGAATCTGGAGACACGGCATATTCCGGTGCACATCGTCTCCTCCGCCGACAAGTCGGTGGAGTCGCTGCGCATGGGCGCGGTGGGCTTTCTCGGCAAGCCGGTGTCGCTGGAGGAACTCGGGCAGGCGTTGGGCCGAGTCGAGTCGTTGCAGGAGGATCGTCGCCGCGTGCTGGTGATGGAGGATGATCCCAAGGCGCAGATCGCGCTACGCAGCCTGCTGGAGAACGACCAGACCCGGATTGAGGTGGAGGCCAGTGGCGAGCGGGCGCTGGCACGTCTGGCCGACGAACGTTTCGACTGCATCGTGCTGGATCTGAAGCTGGAAGATATCGACGGCCTGGAGTTCCTCCGCCGGTTGCGCGCGCATGAGCAGGAAGAGCATCCCCCCGTGGTCATCTACACCGGACGCGACCTGACGCGCGAGGAACACCGGGAGCTGTCGACGCTGGCGGAGAGTGTCGTGGTCAAGGGCGCCGAATCGCCGGAACGGTTGCTCGACGAGGTGACCCTGTTCGTTCACGCGCTCAACGAGAAGCTGCCGGCGCAGCAGCGGCAGATGCTGCAGCGGCTGCACGACGGGCCCGGCGTGTTCCAGGGCAAGCGGGTGCTGATCGTCGACGATGACCTGCGCAACACCTTCGCGTTGTCCGGGGCCCTCAAGAAAAAGGGTTTCGAGGTCCATATCGCCGACAACGGCCAGATGGCACTGGACAAGCTGGAGGAACTCGGCGAGCTTGATCTGGTGCTGATGGATATCATGATGCCGGTCATGGATGGCTACGAGGCAATGGGCAGAATCCGGGCGGACGAACGCTTCGCGCAGATGCCGATCATCGCCCTCACGGCCAAGGCCATGGCTGAAGACCGACGCAAGTGCATCGAGGCCGGTGCCAGCGACTACATGACCAAGCCGATCGACATTGACCGGCTGCTGGCGATGATCCGCGTGTGGCTGGGCAGGGCAGCGTGATCGATCCCGACGTTCTTCGCATCGAGACGGATCTGGTCGTCGCGGCGTTGTACCAGCGCTACGGGCTGGATTTTCGACAGTACTCGCGCGCGTCGCTGGAGCGCCGTTTGCTGGGGCTGGTGGAGAAGCTGCATCTGCAGCATGTCACTGACCTGATACCGCGCCTGCTCCACGAACCGGGTTTCGTTGATCGCATGGTCAACGGCATCGCCGTCAACGTGACCGAGCCGTTTCGTGATCCCGAGTGCTTCAGCGCCATCCGTCAGCATGTCTTCCCGGTGTTGCGGACCTATCCCTATTTCAAGATCTGGCATGCGGGCTGCGCTTCCGGCGAGGAGGTCTACTCGATGGCGATCCTGCTCAAGGAAGCCGGTCTGCTGGATCGCGCGCAGATCTACGCCACCGACATCAACACCGATGCGCTGGCCCGGGCGCGTGACGGCATCTACCCGGTCGAATCGATCGCGCGCGGTGAGAAGAACTACCTGGCAGCGGGCGGCACGGGGCGGCTGGCCGACTACACCCTGCAGCAATACGGCTCCGCCCGTTTCGACAGCTCGCTGCGCGAGAACATGGTGTTCTCGCAGCACAATGTCGTTTCCGACGAGGTGTTCGGGGAGATGGTGCTGGTGATGTGCCGCAACGTGTTGATCTACTTCGAACGCGAGTTGCAGAACCGGGTCATCGATCTGTTTCAGCGCAGCCTGGTGCACCGCGGGTTCATTGCGCTGGGAGCCAAGGAAAGCCTGCAGCACATCACCGGCGGCGCGGCGTTCGAGTGTCTGGACCGGCCCGCGCGGCTTTACCGTGCGATATGACGCGATTGCCATCGGAGGATCGCATGGCAGCTTCGATGTGCTGCTGCGGACATTTGGCGAGTTCTCGGGCATCGAGCTGCCTCCGATTTTCGTCGCGATCCACATTCCGAGAGGCAGTGCCCCGGACTTCGTGACGCATTTCAATACGCGCTGTGGCTGCCGGATGCTGGAAGTCGAGGACAAGCAGGTTCCGATGAACAACAGTATTTACCTCGCACCCGGTGGCTATCATGCCCTCATCGAGCGTGACCGCAGCCTGAGCCTGTCCTCCGACGGGCCGGTGAATCATGCGCAACCGTCCATCGATGTGCTGCTGGAATCAGCGGCGCTGGCGTATGGCAATCGGCTGCTCGCCGTGCTGCTGACAGGCGCGAGCAGCGACGGGGCCGCGGGCATGGAGCGTGTGCACGCTCTGGGTGGAACAACCATTGTGCAGGATCCGAAAACGGCCAAGGCACCGGTGATGCCGCAGGCCGCGATCGACCGTTTTCAGCCGGACTACCTCGTGGTGCCCGAGATGCTCGCGGGGACCATCATCAGCCTGGCCGGCGAAACGCAGGAGTAGGGAGACGCGTATGGGCATGGACAGCCAGACGGTCGAAGCCAACCGTCCGAAAGTGCTGCTGGTCGATGATGTGCCGGCGAATCTGCTGGCCTACAGGGCCATTCTGGGACGGATGGGCCTGGAGTTGCACGAGGCGGCGTCGGGGCACGAGGCACTGGCGCTCGTGCTGCGTCACGAGTTCGCGGCGATCCTGATGGATGTGCAGATGCCGGAGCTCGACGGTTACGAGACCGCCGAATTGATTCGCGAACATGCCGGTGACACGCCGATTCCGGTGATCTTCATCACCGCGGGTGATCGCAGCGAAGCCAGAGAATTTCGCGGCTACGACAGCGGCGCGATCGATTACCTGTTCAAGCCGGTCAACGACAAGCTGCTGATCTCCAAGGTCCGGGTGCTGACCGAGCTGTGGACGCACCGCTGCAGGCTGGCGGAAGCCCGTGACGAGCTTCGTCTCGTCAACGCGCAGCTTGGCGGTCTGCTGCGCGGTGCCGCGGAGGGCATCATCGGGCTGGATGTCAGGGGGCTGATCGAGTTCGTCAATCCGGCCGCCTGCCGCCTGCTCGGCGTTGACGCCGAGGTCCTGATGGGCATGCCGGTGCTGGATTTGCTGAACAGCAATCTGCGCGAGCGCGTGGGCACGGATTTCGAGCTTTGTGAAATGCGACGCGTGGCGCGGGAGCAGGGCATCTATCGGAATACGCACACCGAGTTCGCGCCCCCGGGTGAACCGCCGTTGCCGGTCGCGTTCAGCCTGTCGGCGATCGAGACCAGTCACCACAAGGACGTCGGCTACGTGCTGGTGTTCAACGACATCAGCGATCAGCTCAGCGCGCAGGAGGCATTGCGCCGTAGCGCCGAGCATGACGAACTCACCGGTCTGCCCAATCGCCGACTGTTCCTGCGCCACCTGCAGCAATGTGCCGAAGTCGGAATCCAACAGCCGTTCGGGCTGCTTTATATCGATCTCGACGGCTTCAAGCCGGTGAACGACCAGTACGGCCACAATGCCGGTGACGCCCTGCTCAAGGCGTTGAGCTGGCGCCTGGCGCGGATGCTCCGGGGTGGGGATTCGGTGGCCCGGCTCGGAGGGGACGAGTTCGGCGTCGTGCTCGCGAGCTGCCGCACGTCCGAGCAGGCCGAGCAGATCGCCACGCGGCTGCTCGAGACCATTCGCACGCCGGTGGTGATCGACGGGCTGGAACTGCGTTGCGGCGCGAGCATCGGTCTGGCGATGTTCCCGGCCGATGCCGTTGATGTCGACGGGCTGGTCAAGGCCGCCGATGCCGCGATGTACCGCGCCAAGCGCGGCGATGGAGACTCGATCCAGGCGGCCTGACGACAATCACGCCCCGCCGGGCTTGCCGATCAGCGCGATACTGTATATAAATACAGTTATCGATGGTCAGCGAGTATCGGGAGGGATGTGATGCGTGCAATTTGGCGAAACGGTTTGGTTGTGGGGGCCACGGCGGCATTGCTGATGACGGCCACGAGCCTCGCGGCGAACTGGGGCGCCGCGCCGGAAGACGCGGCGCAGAAGGCGTACCGGGCGGCTGTCCATGCTGCCGAGTCCTACGTGCAGGGTGCGCTGGATCGTCCGGCGCTCGCACGAACCCATGTGGCGCCGCATTTTGACGGTCAGATCCCCTCGCGGCTGACGGATGGTGACAAGCTGCGTGTCGCCTGCCATCTGGTGGAGGAAGGCGATCGCCGTTATCACCGCTACCTGGAACTGGTGCAGCTCCGCGTGCGGATGCAGGCGCAGTCCAGGCCGCTGCCCGAGCGCATGTCCGAAGAACTGGAAGCACTGCGCCATCCGCCGATGCAGCCCCGTCATCTGGTTCGCAGCCAGGCGCTGCTCGACGCCTGCGAGCGTCGGGAGCAGGCACCGCTGCTGGCCACGCGCGCCGACCGGGTGTCCGCTGGCTCCGCGTCCTGAGCGAGTGTGACGACTGCGCGGGTAGGTGTTTTCGATCAGTCGGGCGGGTAACCTCCACGCCGAGTCGGAGTGCACCTCGCGGTGAGGTGTCACGCTCAGGGAGGAGATCACAATGTCTGCATTGACCGCACTGGCTTATTTCGCCGTCATCACTCTGGTGCTGCCGCTGATCTACGCGGGTTATCGAATTCCGCTGGTACTCACCGGCAAGAAACCGGCGGATCACTGGACGCGCGGGCGACCCGAGGACGATCCGGGGGTCATCACCCGCCTGAAGCACGCCCACATGAACTGTGTCGAGAACATCGGCCCGTTCGCGGTGGTGGTGCTGCTGGCCGCGGTGCTGGAGAAGACCGCCGTGACCAACGCGGTAGCCCAGTTCGTGGTGTACGCCCGGCTGCTGCAAATCTTCGTGCACAGCCTCGGTACGTCGTTTCCGCTGGTGCTGGCCCGCGCCACGATGTTCATCGCCCAGGTGCTGCTGATGCTCTACATGCTCTGGAGTCTGTTCTAGCCCGTTTCGGAGCGGTCACGGGCTGGTGCCGGATGGCCCGGCCCGTGGTGCGGGTATTGGTTCAGGTCATCGCTTCCGCGCGGATGGCGGCGGCGCGCTGGTATACGGCGTGCTCGGCCCCGAACTGACGTTCGAGTTCGCCCATGGATGTGTCGATCAGGTCGGTACCTTGCTCAAGTTCGCCATCCGCGATCAGCGCTCTGCCCAGTTCGCAGCGCAGCAGCAGCACGAGGTAGTGATCCGGACCGTGCAGATTTTCGCGGATGGAGATCGCGTCACGGAACCGCTGCACGGCATCCTCGTCGCCACGATAGAGCGCAAGACGGGCGCGATAGGCGAGTGCCAGCGCCAGGTGGGGACGACCGGGCTCACCAGTCTGCTTCAGGGTTTCGATGCTGCCATCCAGGACTTTTTCGGCATCGTCGAAATCCCCGTTCACCGCCATGGCGTGGCCGCGCAGTACGCGGCAGTCACTGGCGTAGACGTCGTTGTGGGCGCTTGGAATGACCTCCAGAAGGGTGCTTTCCAGCTGTTCCATTGCTTCGGCGTGCTTTCCTGAACGCAGCAGCAACTGGCCGCGTTGGCAGCCCAGCCCGGTGGTGAGCCGATCACCGACCTCGCCGTAGGTTCGTGCCATCGGAATGGCTTTGTCGACCGTTGCCAGCGCTTCTTCGAGTTCACCGTTGTCCATTTGCACGGCGGACAGACTGAGCATCTGACGGGCGAGGGCGGCGGACGGGCCATACAGTGTCTGACGCAACGCCGTCGCGCGCTCTATCCGGGAGGCGGCCATGACCAGGTCGCCGCGTTTGCGCGCGATGGAGCCCCAGTTGCTGATCGTGGCCAGCGCGTCAACGGAATCCGTCGTGCCCACCGCTTCCCAGACATCCCAGGCTTCCTTGCTGATGGCCTGAGCGGCGTCCATGTCGTTGTTGTAGAAGTGCGCGGCGACGAGATTGTTCAGCACAATGGCGGTTTCCTCGTGGTTGCGGCCCCAGTGACGGTCCGCGCGCCTGACTGCGTCCTCCAGCACCGATACAGCCTCCTCGGACTCACCGTTGAGACGGTGCAGGCGCGAATGCATCGAAGCTGAGTGGATCAGTTCGACCTCGTACTGATCCGCATGCGCCAGCCAGTAGTCGTGGGCGGCATTGAACAACGCGGTCGTCGATTCGAGATCGCCGGTTTCGAAGCGGATCTGGGCGAGATCGAAGCGGCTGAGCGCGCGCACGGCTTCGGGGACATCTGGAGACGGGTGCTCGGCAACGCGTGCCAGGATGGGCTCGGCGCGTTTCCAGTCGTCCATGGCGTAGAAGATCGCGCCGATCATCCGCAGCGCCTCGGCCTGGCTGCCCGGGTCGTCGGCGAATTCGTCCTCGAGCTCCGCCAGCGCGTTCTCCAGCAGCCCGATCGCAGTCATCGGTTCTCCGGACTCCTGTCTGGCGCCAACGACACCCAGTACCCGGGCCATGGTGTCCCGCATGGCGGAGACACGGGCGGAATCCCGTAGCGCGATATCACGCTGGACGGCCGCGCGTTGCGCGTAGATCGTCGTTGCGGTCAGCGCGCCGATCAACAGCGCCACGAATGCGGTGGATGCGGCGACCGCAATCCAGTTGCGTCTCACGAAGCGGCCCAGGACATAGCGCTTCGCGCCACGCCGCGCCGCGACGGGGCGCATGGCGAGCATGGCTTCAATGTCTTCGCGCAGGGCCAGCGCGCTGGGGTAGCGGGCGTTGGGTTCCTTGCGCAGTGCCATGCTGCAGATGGCATCGAGATCGGCTGCCATGCTGCTGCCGCGCAACAGACTGCCCTCGACGCGACTCGGCGCAGCGGGGACCGCGGTAAGCACGCGGTTGATCGCGGTGGGCAGTGCCAGACCATCGAGTTCCTGGGGAGGACGCCCGCTGATCAGTGGGTAGAGCACGGCGCCCAGCCCATGCACATCGGTCGTCGTCGTGATCTGACCGCCCGCGAGCTGCTCCGGCGCTGCGTAGTTGGGGGTGTACAGCGCCTGTGTCAGCTGCCCGTTCATGCCGCCGGATTCGTCGATCAGCGAGGCGATGCCGAAATCCAGCAGCTTGGGCGTGCCGTCATCGCGGACGAGGATGTTCGCGGGCTTGATGTCGCGATGGATGACTAGATGCTGGTGGGCATAGACCACCGCGTTGCAGATCGCCATGAACAGCCGCAATCGCTGCTCCAGCGTCAGCCGGTTCTGCGTGCAGTAGTCCAGCAGTGGCAACCCGTCCACGTACTCCATCGCCATGAACGGGTGGTCCAGCTCATCGACGCCGCCATCGAGCAGGCGTGCGATGTTCGGATGGTCCAGGTCGGCGAGAATCTGACGCTCGCGCTGGAACCGCGACATCCGGTCGGGGTCGCGTGTCGGCAGTCGCTTGATGGCGGCCTGCTGCGTGAATTGCTGGTCCGAGCGGTTCGCCAGGTACACCTCGCCCATGCCGCCGCGGCCCAGCGGACACTCGATCGTCCAGATGCCGATGGAATCGCCCCGGCCGAGCGAGTAGTCGGTCGCTGGCGGCGTCTCCTCGTCGACCGGGCCGGAAGCGGGGGAGGCCAGGAAGTCACCGGCATTGCGGTCGGCGTCGATCAGTCGCGCGACAGCGTCACGGAGCGCTGGCTGGCCTGCGCAGAGGCTGTCCAGCAGCGCTGCCCTGCGGGCCGGCGGCGCGTCCATGACGCGGTCGAAAACCCGTTCGATGTCTCCCCAAGTTGCGTTTTTCATCCCCGTTTGCTCTCGGTTGAGCGAATCCCCCCAGCATGATCCACTGTCGTCCGGTCTTGCTCAAGAAACACACCATGCGAAACGCTCAGGATCTCACCCACGCGGTGACCAATCAGCCGCCGGAATTCATCGACATCAATTTGTTCGATGGTGACAGCGTGCTGCGTCATTGGGTGGACAGTTTTGGTGGCGACTGGGGCGCCGAGCGGCTCGGTACCTATGGTGAGCTGGCGGGCGGGCGACTGATGGAGCTGGGGTTCCAGGCGAATGCCCAGCGTCCCGTGCTGCGGTCGCATGACCGGTTCGGGCATCGCATGGATCAGGTGGAGTTTCATCCGGCCTATCACGAGATCATGGCGACCGCGATCGCCCATGGCGTGCCGTCACTGCCCTGGAACGAGCCCGGCGAGGGCGCGCAGGTGGTGCGAGCGGCATTGATGTATCTGCATGGTCAGGCGGAGGCGGCAACCTGCTGCCCGCTGACCATGACGTACGCGTCGGTGCCGGCCTTGCGAAATCAACCGGAGGTCGCCGAGCAATGGCTGCCGAAAATACTGTCCGGCGAATACGATTCACGGTTTCTGCCGATCGCCGAAAAGTCCGGCGCGACCATCGGCATGGGCATGACCGAGAAGCAGGGTGGTTCGGATGTGCGCTCCAACGCGACGGCCGCGACGGCGATTGGCGGTGAGGGTGCCGGCGAGGCCTATACGCTCGTTGGACACAAGTGGTTCTTCTCCGCGCCAATGTGCGACGCATTCCTCGTGCTCGCCCAGGCCGAACGCGGTTTGTCCTGTTTCCTGGTGCCGCGGTTCCGGCCGGATGGCAGTCAGAACGCGATCCGCATCCAGCGGTTGAAGGACAAGCTGGGCGATCACGCCAATGCCTCCAGCGAGGTCGAGTTCTACGATGCCTGGGGCGTGATGGTCGGCCCCGAAGGTCGCGGCGTGCCGACGATCATCGAGATGGTCATGCACACCCGGCTGGACTGCATGATCGGTTCGTCGGCGCTGATGCGGCAGGCGTTGTCCCAGGCGATTCACCACGCGAGCCATCGCGAGGCCTTCGGGCGGACCATCGTCGATCAGCCGCTGATGCAGAACGTGTTGGCGGACCTCGCGCTGGAATCCGAGGCTGCCATCGCGATGACGCTGCGTCTGGCCTCCGCGCTGGATGCGGCCGGGCAGGGGGATGAGGAAGAGGCCGCACTGGCCCGGATCATGACGGCCATTGGCAAGTACTGGATCTGCAAGCGCACGCCGATGATGGTGAACGAGGCGCAGGAGTGTCTGGGCGGTGCCGGGTATGTCGAGGAATCGATCCTGCCCCGGCTTTATCGTCAGGCGCCGCTGAACTCGATCTGGGAGGGCTCCGGCAATATCCAGTGCCTGGACGTGCTGCGGGCGCTGGCACGGGAAGCCGGCGCTTTGCCGGCAATCACGCGGGAGCTGGGGATTGGCGCGGCGGAAAGCCCGGCCCTGGCCGAGCGTGTCGAAGCCCTCGGCGAGGCACTGAAGGACACGCAGGGCGCGGAGTTGCGAGCGCGTTCGCTGGTGGAGGAACTTGCTGTCTGCCTGCAGGCCAGCCTGCTGGTGCGTTCGGCGCCGCAATTCGTTGCCGATGCGTTCCTGGCCGGCCGTTTCGAGTCCGGACGCGTGTTCGGCACCCTGCCGACCGGTCTGAACTTCGAAGCAATCATCGACCGGGCGCGCGTGCCGCTTTAGTTCAGTTGCCTGAGAGCGTCTGTTCGCCGCGACGCAGTTGCTGGATCAGTAACCGGCCCGGATGAATTCCGGCCCAGGTGTCGCGATCGACCGGTAGCGGCGCGCCGGTGATCGCGGCCGCGATCACCTCTCCACACAGCAGGGCGGCGGTGGCGCCGCGGCTACCGTGCCCCCGGTGCAGCCACTGGTTGGGCTCATGGCGCGGAGCCGGGAAGACCTGCTGGGGGCGGCCGTGGCGCACATCGGCATAGTGTTCCTCCCACCAACCGGCATCCGGCACCGGGCCGACCTGGGGCATCCGGTCCGCCGTGCCGGCACGGACGGCGGCCATGTGAACCGCCGAACCGGTATCAAACTCGGTCATCAGCCGTTCGGCCCATTCGGCCAGATACTTTTCCGCCTCTTCGGCATCCGGCGCTGTGTCGTCGCAGCCGCGGACATGGCTGGCGCCCAGCCAGAACCCGTGTTCCTGCGGAATGCACAGTCCCCCACCGGCCAGGGCGGGGCGGTCGGCGCCGACATCCGCCACGGCGATCGCGGACAGCTGCCCGCGTGAAACCGAGACCGGATGCTGCGCGTCCCACGGCGTCGGCGATGCGCCGGTTGCATAAATCGTGGGGCGATCGGGGTTCGCCGACTTCGGGCGACCGGGCACAGATTCGATCGCCGGATGATCCAGCCAGGCTTTCGCCCATGCCGACGGGTCCAGCCAGCCGGCCTCGGGTAGCCAGCGGCCGCCAGTCGCCAGCGGACGACTCGCCAGCGCCGACAGCGCTTCGGCGTCCAGCATCGCGTCATCCGGTCCACCACGGTGATTCAGCACGGCCACGCCGCCCGGATGCCAACCGGCTGCGCCGCGCAGCCGATGTGCCGCATGCGCGAAGGCGCCGTCATAGAAGCGCCCCCGCAGGTTGGCGGCCCGCTCCGGGTATGGGCGAACGATCAGTCCGGGCAGGCGCGATGGCGCCGCGCGTGCTGGTGCCGGGTCATCGTGCACGGTGACGTGCAGCCCACGTTCGGCCAGCGCGCGTGCGGTGGCCGCGCCGGCCAGACCGGCACCGATCACGTCGACATGGGTTGATTGGGTTGCCGGCGGGCGGTGAAACCAGGCCGGATGCGGCCCATGCGCGGGTCGTGAGTCGCTGGCCAGCCGCCCGCGAAGCATTTCGCGCTTGCGGCCGAAACCCGGTGCCTTGTCGACCACGAAGCCCGCGGCCTGCAGGTTGCGCCGCACCCAGCCGGCCGCGGTGTATGTCGCGAAGCTGCCGTCAGAGCCGGTGTGGTCGACGAGCAGGCGACACACGGGCTCCGACCACATTCCGGGGTTGCGGGCGGGCGCGAACCCGTCAAGAAACCACGCATCGACCCGGGCATCCAGCGATTGCAGCATCGCCTCCACATCGCCGACCAGCAACAGCAATCGGATCCGCCCGCCCGCGAGCACACGGAGGTTGAAGCCGGGCGTCAACTGCTCGCAAGCATCGGCGAGCGGCTCCATCCATGGCGCGAGCGCCGGCCAGGCCGTCACGGTCTGGCGCATGTCCGACGGGGGCAGCGGAAACGCCTCGATACTAATGTAGTCCAGCGTGGCATCCGGTGGCGCGTGACGCATCCAGGTGTCGAAGGTCAGACAGGCGTTGAGCCCCGTTCCGAAACCGAGCTCACCGACCGTGAAATGCGCGGCGGATCGCCAACGCGCTGGCAGCCCGTTATGGGTGAGGAACACATGGGAGGACTCGTCCGGACCCGCCGAATCGAAGTAGCGATCCCGGAACCGGTCGCTGAACGGCGTTCCGTCGGTCCACGTCGCCGATTCGCGAGTCGGTGGGAGGTCGGTCATGCGCGTATTGTCGCGCAGCTGTGTCGACCCAATTAATTAGGTAGACTTATAAAATAGAAGGTCGCTCATGGCAGTGCGGCCTCCACGCATGTCCGCCTCGCCACGCGGGCGCCACCCGCGGAACCCGGTGCCGTCATCCAGGGTCTCAGCCGGCTGTTTCGACCGAGCGGCCGTGAGCACGGCCAGCGGGCAACACGCCGCCATTTCAGGAACGTATCGTGACATTGAATCAACCCGGTCTTGCCAGATCGCCGATGGGCCTGAGCGAGTTCGTC
>NZ_CAXFCL010000362.1:0-10898 GCF_964000955.1 uncultured Abyssibacter sp. | reverse complement strand
TCTCGCCATCGCCCAGTGGGGCACGGCCATGTTCGTCGGTGCCCTGCAGGTGGCGCTGCCCGCCATGTGCGCGCTGCTGCTGGTCAACTTCGCCTTCGGCGTGATGAGCCGCTCGGCGCCGGCGCTCAACGTGTTGTCCGTCGGTTTGCCCGCGGCGCTGATCTTCGGTCTGCTGGCGATGTACACCGCGCTGCCGGCCCTGCAACAAGTACTGGATCACTGGCTGGATCAGGCCATGGCGTCGATCGCGGCGATTTACGGGGCCGGGTGAGCATCCCAGGGAGGCGGGCTGCAGCCCCCGATTCCACTCCTGGCTCCAGGATGATTCGCCCTGAGCAATCAGACATTTGTTCAAGATCCCGAACCGCGGATTCGGAGAAGGTGAGGGTGGGTTTCGCCACCGACCTACAGTCCCAATCGCGCTTTCGCGTCCTCCAGCGAGAGTTCCTGTCCGGACTCAAGATCATTCAAGCCAGCCACGACAGATCGCATGAAAGCCCGCTCTTCCTCCGCGGTTTCGTAGTCGTCGATTGATTGAACGACGGCCACTCCGCGTCCGCGGCTGGTCAGCAGTGTCGGGCGGTGCACCTTGGCAACGTGTTTGACCACCTTGCCGGGATTGATCTTCAGGTCCGTCAATAGAACATCCTGCTGCGGTCGAGATTGGTCACGTGCAGGTGCACGTGATCAAGCAACCGGCCCTGGTGATAGGTCGTGGGCCAGAGCAGGGTATCTCGCGGTCTACGCGGCTTGTTCCTGATGTGTGCAGAGATGGACCTCGACGGCAACATGGACCAGACCCGTGGACGCCGGGATACGACGTTTGTAGTCGTCGGGGGTCGCCGGGTTGTGCGCCACCAGTGCCACCTGTGCCGAATAGATCTCAGGACCGATGGACCACACATGCAGGTCCGTCACCCGGCTGTCACCGTCCTGTTCGATCGCATTCTTCACCGCCTTTTGCAGCGCCTCGGGGCCCTGACGGTCCAGCAGCACGGATGCCGTCGCGCCCAGCAAGCCATAGGACCAGCGGGCAACGAGAATCGCGCCGACCACACCCATGACGGGATCCATCCAGATCCAGCCGAAGTACTTGGCCGAGAGCAACGCGACAATCGCCAGCAGCGAGGTCAGCGCATCCGCCATCACATGCAGATAAGCCGATTTCAGGTTGTGATCGTGATGGTGCCCGTGCCCGTGCCCGTGGTCGTGGTCGTGGTCGTGGTCGTGGTCGTGGTCGTGGTCGTGGCTGGAATGTCCGTGCGCATGATGATGGTGATGCCCGTGATCATCGCCGCCCAGAATGAACACACTGGCGCCGTTGACGATCAGCCCCAGCACCGATACTGCGATCGCCTGGTTGAACGCGATCTCTACCGGGTTGACCAGGCGGGTGACGCTCTCCACGCCCATGTACAGCGCGAACACGGCCAGCAGCACCGCGCCGGTAAACCCGCCCAGCGCGTTGACCTTGCCTGTGCCGAAGCTGAACGTCCGGTTTCTCGCGTGACGGCGGGCATAGACGTACGCGAACGCGGCGATGCCGAGTGCGGCGGTGTGGGACGCCATGTGCAGTCCGTCCGCCAGCAGCGCCATCGAGCCGAACTGAACCCCCGCGGCAATCTCCACCACCATCATCGTCGCGGTGATGGCAATGACGATCAGCGTGCGGGTTTCTCCAGGCCGGCGTCGGTCCTGGTCAAACGCGTGGTCGTGATGCCAGTGGGTGAGGTTATCGCTGTGCATGGAAAGGCTCTGCGGTCGGGCGGATCGTCGCCGGCAACATCAAACGCTCACGTGCCGTGTGGATCGCCGTGTTGAATGCGAGGCTTGAGTTTACCGCGCGTCGCTCAATCAACGCGGTGGCAGGCTGGGTGCTATCGCAGGCCAGGGTCGGCTTTGGAATCCGGCGCCAACACCGAATCGGTGGATTGCAGCAGGTCGCCAGCCTCTTGCACCCGCGCGTTCACCGCCTCCACCTGCGATGAGGGAAAGGTGATTTCAAACCATGCGTCAGATTCGCCGGGCTGGCTGCGAATGCGACCCACGGTGCAGCGTTTGGGCAGGTGATGAATCAGGCTGGAACGGAAGTGGGTGGCCTCACTCGTCCGCTCTCTGGAAAAGCGCAGGGTGAGCCGCTGCCGAACGCGATCACTCTCGCTGACGTGGTTGAAGGCCGCAAAACGCCAACCAAAGACACCAGAAGCCGCGATATCGACCAACACCATCAGACTCAGGATGGCGAGGCTGCCACCCAGCCAGTTGGTGACCATGTTGGTGGCCCTGAACACGGCCCAACTCACCACCCAAGCCATACCGAGCGTTTTGAGCGAATGCTGCTTGGCGGCCTGACGCGCACCGACCCAGAAGGACGCACCCAGCGCCACAGCCACAACCGCCTGAGCGGCCATCAAGGTGAATAGGTCAACGCCCAGTAACTGCTCCGCATCGTCGGCTGACAGCCCCCAGACGAGCAGCGCGCCGGGCAGCACAATCCACAGTGCGCCGAACAGGGCGCCCGCGACAGCGGGGTGAAACGTCATGATTCGCACATGGGTTACACCAAGCGTTCCAGCTTGCCTTTGCGTCGGACCAGGTTTTTGTAGTCCCACTGAATTGTCCTGGCTTCTCGAAGCCACGCTGCAATCAGGGCCACATCAATCTGTGCCTGTTCGGTGTAGCGGACCTCTGCGGCTTTGAACTTGCCCTCCGGCACCAAACCCGGTGTTGTGAACGACTGACCGCTCCAGAACAGCAGTCGTACGCAGTGCTTGAGCGTGCTGTACCCGACCACGGGGTTGCCCTTCAGAAACCAGACAGGGTGAGCGTGCCAGATTTTGTGTTCTGCCTCAGGCAGCTCGGTATTGATCACGCTGGCCAGTGCCTCGCAGATCACAAGATCAGAAGCAGCCAAGGAGGTGTGGTAGGTCGCCCAGTCAATCGGCATGAGGTGCAGACGCCACTAGCCAGATGACCTTCCAGAGCAACTCAAACAGCAGAACGGGCAGCACCTGAAGCGGGTAACGAAGGTCTCATGCCGAGAGCAGGCCCAGCGCACCGAGTAGGGCGAGAATGACCGTGCCCCGACCGACCAACTTGTTAGGCCCGTGGTTGATCACTGCGAAATAGGACCGAAACAGGTGAGAAGTAGGCTAACGCTAGCACCACGCCATCCAGTAATGAAGTGAGGTAGCCGATTGTTGAGTCGATGGCGGGAGAAACGTAGACGCCAGAAACCAAGCCAAGAGGAAAGCCTGCCAATAACCAAACTGCAAAGAGCAGCCGCCCCCACTTGAAGAAGAGCAGCATGCCAATTGTGGCAATGATGCGGGCAATAAGAAACGCAATAAACCAAGCTGGGTGTAGAGCACCGTCTATTGCACCTGCGCCAGCAAATTGAAGCGCTTCGGCTGTGAGTGGATTAACCGTCCAGCCAACATATGGCAGTAGCCACCAGACTAGGCACGCAATGAAACCCGCTGCCACTGTTGCCTGAAACGTTCGCAAGTTCATGAAAGGGCCTAACGCCGTGCGTGAGGGGCGTTTTTGGAGTGAAGCCCGAAGGGCGTAGCGAAAAAAAAGTCCCTCTCCACGCACTTGTTATAACTCATTGCTCATGCCGCTCATCCGCTTTTCTGGCAACCTCGATCTGTGCTCGCACTTCCTTGATTCTAAACTTCTTGGAGCGATACTTAGCCTCAAGCGTATCCGAAACAACAAACCGCATCCGATCACAGTCATTTAAGTGATTGCCGACTTGGAGTTCAAAATCATTCAAATTGAGCTCATACTTGAATACGGCACCTGACTCAAGTTTGATTGGGAACTTGTTTGGGTCATCTATCTTGGCCGGGAAAAACTCGCGACATCCTTCAACCTTTCGCGACAACCAGATTCCAGGCTTCTCGATGAACCGCTGCGTGGCGCCCTTGTTCTTGATTTTCAGGTACAAGATTGGCTTTGTTCCCTTAAGGAACTTGTTTCCCTCACTGATGAGTTCGTGAGCGTAGCCGTGCTCCAGAACGATCTTAGTTTTGGTGTCGGCCAAGCGATTTCGAACTGCGAAAAGCAATCCGAGGAATCCAACTCCTGCACTGAATGCAATGATGTGGCTCGTTTCAATCTCTGGGAATGCCACCAAGATTTCCTATGAGTTATAACGCCTGAGTTGAGGGGCGTTTGTGGAGTGGAGCGCGAAGCGCGCAACGGAACAAACGTCCCTCTCAAACGATTTGTTGTGCGCCTTTACGTTCACAGCGCAAGTAAGCCTAGCAATGCGGAAATTCCCAAGCCTATAACCCAAAATAGCACCGGGTGCTCCGAGTAAAAACGATTTATTTTGGAATAGGCGCCACCGGCTGGCATCACTGCTTGGGTTTCTTGGACCCCATTTTCGGATGCATACAGATCGGAGCCTTTTAGTATTTCTATCGTGTTCCTCGCAGCCTCGATGATTTCGAGTTGCCGCCGAAACAACACGATCATTTGTTCAATTGCCCATGGAGTGCGATCAAGTTCTTTGGACTTATTCTCAGCCTCTTGAACAATTTTCTCCAATTGGGGCTGCTGGTAGATCCAGCCTCCATCAAGGGAGTGAATGAAGTGAGACAACGTAGGGTGCAAGTCTGGGTGGTTAAACGATGACAAGAACTCTGATAGGGCGGATGCGCAATCGCGTCCTGTAGCGTAAAGGTTTTCTAGCGGTTTCTTGTCCTCCCAGCCAAGCGTATAAATTCGGTCAAAATCTTCACGATTGGCAAGGTGAGACCAGTCTTGAACGTTGAACTGCCGAAACGCCTTGGAAAATTCCAGCAAGCGGTGCAGCTGGGGTTCAACTTCAGCGAAATCTCTACGAATTTCCATATAAATTACTTTGGCGCACAACGCTTGTTGGATGGACAGACTCCACCTAATCCACACCCGGAAATCCGTATAACGCGCATATTTCCTTCGTAACCCTTTGAATTAACGATCGTTCCCCACTCAAAGGCCGACTCGCCAGCGGGAAATTGCGGACATTGTCCGCCTAATCAGCGCTTATCACTCGGCCGAATTTACCAGATGTCGCGGTAAGTGGCTGATGCATAAAGACCATCATGCCCATGCATGGTGTGGGTAGTGTGCAAATGCGGCGTTGCTTCGTTGCCCCAAGCGGATCATTTCCCCACGGTCACGTCACCTGCCTGATCGTCCGCGTTGGGCTAACCCCGGTCGGGATGCTGACGCGCCGTCGAAACACTGGCCCTTTGCTGGGTGTCAATTTCTCGTCACGTGGTGGTTTTTAAAGGCGTATTTCCCAGGCCCGTCGCTTGCAACAGTGTTCGCGAAAGCGCTTTGCGCAGACCAGTCACGTTGCAGGCGGAGCCCGATGGCGGAGAACAGCAGCGCCCAGGACAAGACCGAGAAGGCCACCCCCAAGCGGTTGAAGGATGCCCGCAAGAAGGGGCAGATTGCCCGTTCCAAGGAGCTGACGACGCTGGTGCTGGTGGGCGCCGCGGGCGTTGCCGTGCTGATGCTGGGGAGCTGGATTGCCGGTCGTTTCGCGGCGTGGATGCAGGGGTTGCTGAGCATTGATGCGGCGACGCTGAGGAATCGCTCGCTGTTCGATGCGCTGGCCGATGCCTGGGTGGCGGCGCACTGGATCATCGCGCCGTTTCTGGCGATTTGCGTTGTTGCTGCCGTGGCGGGCCCGCTGTTGCTGGGTGGCTGGTCGCTGAGCGGGCAGGCGCTGATTCCGGATACCTCGCGGCTCAATCCGATCAAGGGCATCGGGCGCATGTTCTCGCTGAATGCGCTGATGGAGCTGGGCAAGGGTGTGGCGAAGACCGCGCTGCTTGGCGGCATCGCGGTGCTTTATCTCATGACGCAAACCGACGATTTATTGGCGCTGGCCGTGCAACCCGTCAATCAGGCGATGTCCGGCGGGTTGGCGTCGGCGGCGTTCGTGCTGGTGCCGCTCTGTATTGGCCTGTTCCTGATCGCGGCGGTGGATGCGCCGTTCCAGGTCTTCAACCACGCCAAGCAGTTGCGGATGACCAAGCAGGAAGTTCGCGACGAGCTGAAGGAGATGGAGGGCCGCCCGGAGGTGAAGGGGCGTATCCGCGAGCTGCAACAGGCCGCGGCGAGGGGCCGGATGATGGAGGCGGTGCCGGATGCCGACGTGATTGTGACCAACCCGACGCATTTTGCCGTGGCGCTGAAGTACGACACCGGCAAGGACCGAGCACCGCGCGTGGTCGCGAAGGGCGTCGACCACATCGCCGCAGTGATCCGCACGCTGGGCAAGGAGCACCGCGTGCCGATTGTCGAGGCGCCACCTCTGGCCCGCGTCTTGTATCGCACGGTTGATCTCGAGTGCGAGATCCCGAGCACGCTCTACCGCGCCGTGGCCCAGGTGCTGACCTACATCCGTCAGCTTGAGGCCTGGCACTCAGGGCCGATGCCGGAACTACCGGACTTGGGAGTGAAGGACTTAAGCCATGGCTGAATCGTTGAAGTCGTTGCCGATTCCCGCCTCGGTCGCGCCGTTGCTGCACGCGGTGAAGAACGGCCTGGCCGTGCCGCTGCTGGTGATGGTGATGCTGGCGATGATGGTGGTGCCGCTGGCGCCGCTGGCACTGGACGGGCTGTTCACGTTCAACATCGCGCTGTCGATCTGCATTCTGCTGGCGGTCATCTACGTGATGCGACCGCTGGATTTCAGTGTGTTCCCGTCGATTCTGCTGGTCGTGACCCTGCTGCGGCTGGCGCTGAATGTGGCCAGTACCCGCGTCGTGCTGCTCAACGGGCACGAGGGGCCGGGGGCGGCCGGCAACGTGATCGAGGCTTTCGGCAACTTCGTGATCGGCGGCAATTACGCGGTCGGCATCGTCGTGTTCATCATTCTGACGATCATCAACTTCGTGGTCGTCACCAAGGGCGCGGAACGCATTTCCGAGGTCAGCGCCCGGTTCACCCTGGATTCCATGCCCGGCAAGCAGATGGCGATCGATGCCGATCTCAATGCCGGTTTGCTGTCGCGTGACGAGGCGATCGCCCGACGCGAGGAGGTCCGCGAGGAGGCCGACTTCTACGGCTCCATGGACGGCGCCAGCAAGTTCGTGCGCGGCGACGCGCTGGCCGGTGTGCTGATCCTGCTGATCAATCTGGTCGGCGGGTTGGGCATCGGCATGTTGCAGCACGGGCTGGACGTTGGCACCGCGATGCAGAACTACACGCTGCTGACCATTGGTGACGGGCTGGTGGCGCAGCTGCCGAGCCTGCTGCTCGCCACCGCGGTCGCGATGCTGGTGACGCGCATGTCCCGCGCCGAATCCATGGGCAACCAGGTCAGCGCACAGGTGTTCGCCAAGCCGCAGACGCTGATCGTGACCGCCGTGATCCTGGTCATCTGCGGGTTGATCCCCGGCATGCCGAATCTGGTGTTCCTGACGCTGGGCGGCGCCGCCAGCGGTCTTGCCTGGTGGATGCACCGGCGCAGTCAGGCAGCCGCCGAGGCGCCGCCTGAGCCGATCGAGGCCGATCCGGCCGCCGATGACAGCGACGTGAGCTGGGAGGATGTGCGCCCCACCGACGCGCTGAGCCTGGAAGTGGGCTACCGGCTGATTCCGCTGGTCGATATCCGTCAGGGCGGGGAGCTGGTCCGCCGGATTCGTGGCGTGCGCAAGAAGTCCACGCATGAGCTCGGCTTTCTGGTGCCGGCCGTGCACATTCGCGACAACCTGGAGCTGCCGCCCAATGGCTACCGGCTATGCGTCAATGGCGTGCCGGTGTCCGAGGAGGTCATCCACGCCGACCGGCTCATGGCGCTCAACCCGGGTCAGGTCTTCGGGCAGGTCGAGGGCATCAAGGGCAAGGACCCGGCCTTCGGCATGGAAGCCGTGTGGATCGAGCAGGGTCTGCGGACCGAGGCGCTGTCCAAGGGCTGGACCGTGGTCGATCCCGGCACCGTGGTCGCCACGCATATCGGTCATGTCGTCCACACCCACGCCCACGAGCTGCTGGGTCACGACGACGTGCAGAACCTGCTCGAGAACCTGGCGAAAAGCTCGCCGAAGCTGGTCGAGGATCTGGTGCCCAAGCTGCTGCCGCTGACCATTGTCGTGCGCGTGTTGCAGAACCTGCTGGAGGAGGACATCTCCATCCGCGCGTTCAAGCAGATCGCCGAATCTCTGGCGGAGCATGCCCGGCAGAGTCAGGATCCCGACGTTCTCACCGCTCAGGTTCGCGTCGCCCTCGGGAATCAGATTGTTCAGGAAATCAATGGCTTGGAACCCGAGTTGCCGGTTCTGACGCTGGCGCAGCCGCTGGAACAGCTCCTGCAGGAGTCCATGCAGCAAGACGCCACTGCCATCGAACCGGGACTCGCCGAACGCATGCACCAGTCAATCGCCGAATGGGTGGAACGCCAGCAGGGCCAGGGTCAGACCCCCGTGCTGCTGGTGCCGCAGATGATTCGGGCATCGCTCGCGCGGTTTCTGCGCTATGCCGCACCCGGTCTGCATGTGCTGGCCTACAACGAGGTGCCGCAGGGCAAGCAGTTGAAGCTGGTCGGCGCCGTAGGAGCCTGAGATGAAGATCAAACGATTTCTCGCACGTGACATGCGCGCCGCGTTCCGGATGGTCCGGGAGGAGCAGGGGCCGGACGCGGTGATTCTGTCCAGCCGTCGCATCGGCGATCAGATCGAGGTCGTGGCCGCATTGGATTACGACGCCGCGCTGGTTCAGCAGGCGGTTCGTCGTAACGAATCGACCGATTCGCCGCCGGAGTCATCCGGCCCGGCCAATGAGCCGGTGGCCCCGATGGCGGGCGCCGCGCAGGCCGCGGCGGAGCCGGCCTCGGCTCCGCATTCGCTGGATGGCGGCGCACGTCGCCCCGACGAGAATCCGTTTGCGGCGGAGCTGGCGCAGGCCACCGCGCAGGTGGCGCCCCGCACCGAGACGCAACAAAAGATCGTCTGGGCGCAGGACCCGCACATCGAACGACTGGAGCGCGAACTCGGCGAGCTGCGCCACACCATTCAGAGCGAGATGGGGCAGATCGCCCGCGGCGCCTGGGAATTTCGCAATCTCGAACACGCTCATGTGGCCCAGCAGCTCGAACGCATGGGTTTTGAACACACGCTGACGGCCGCGGCGGTTCGCACGCTGCCGGCCGATGCCGTGCGACCCACCGCCACTTACGCCGCACTGCGGGCCATCGTCACGCAGATGCCCGCGCAGCCGGCTGATCTGCTGGACACGCCCGGTGCGATCGCGCTGGTCGGTCCCACGGGCGTGGGCAAGACGACGACGCTGGCCAAGCTCGCGGCTCGTTATGTCTCCCGCTACGGCACGGACGGGCTGGCGCTGGTCAGCACCGATGATTTTCGCATTGGCGCGCAGGAGCAGCTCGCGACCTACGGCCGGCTGTTGGGGGTGCCCGTGCTCACGGCGTCCGGCGTGGACGGCGTGGCGCAGGTGCTCGCCCGGCTGGCCGGCAAGCGAATGATCCTGATCGACACCGCGGGCATGAGTCCGGCCGATCAGCAGCTTGCCGTGCGGCTGCGGCAGTTCGGGCTGGACGGCTCGCCGGTGCGCACCCTGCTGGTGCTGGCCGCGACCACGCAACCGGAAGATCAGGCGCGGGCGATTCACGCGTTCCGCCCGGCCAGACCCGCGGGCTGCGTCATCACCAAGCTGGACGAGTCCTCGCGCCATGGCGCGGTGCTCTCGGCAACCATCCGAGCCCGGCTCCCGGTGGCGTACGTCGCCGACGGCCAGGCCGTCCCGGAAGACCTCCATCGCGAGCGCCCGGAAACCCTGATCAAGCGTGCCGTGGTTGCGGCGCGTCAGCACAGCACAACAACAACGCGCGCCGGGGAACCGTCACGCACAGACTATGAGAGGGAGGCCGCAAATGCCGTTGCTTGATTCTTCCAACGCTGCGCAACGCACGCAGGCCGCGGGGCTGGCCCACAAACCCGCCGCCAACGGTCCCCGTGTGTTCGCGGTGGCCAGCGGCAAGGGCGGTGTTGGCAAGAGCACCATCGCGGTGAACCTGGGCATGGCGATGCTTGAGGCATCGCGAAAGACCATGCTGCTGGATGCCGATCTTGGCCTCGCCAACGTGGACGTGCTGCTCGGATTGCAGCCGGCCGCCAACCTTTCGCATGTGCTGGAGGGCAAGTGCTCGCTGGCCGACACCATCATCGAAGGGCCGGGCGGTCTTCGTATCGTGCCGGCCTCGTCGGGGCGCCGGCGCATGGCCGAGCTGACCCGCAGCGAACATGTCGGGCTCATCGGCGCCTTCAGCGGTTTGCACGATCCCATCGACGTGATGCTCGTCGACACCGCGGCGGGCCTGTCCAACAGCGTCCAGACCTTTTGCCAGGCCTCGCAGGAGGTGCTGGTCGTGGTCTGCAACGACCCGGCGTCGCTCACCGATGCCTACGCGCTGATCAAGGTGTTGTCGCGTGATTGCGGGATTCCGCGCATGCAACTCATCACCAACCGCGTGCGATCCGCCGGGGAGGGGCGCGAGGTATACGACAACTTGTGCCGTGTGGCGGATCGCTTTCTCGACGTCACGCTGAACTACCTGGGCCACATCCCCGACGACGACAAGATCGTCCGCGCCGCGCGGCAGCAGCGACCGGTCGTGACCGCCTATCCCGGTGCGCCGTCCTCCCAGGCCTTCCGCGGAATTGCGTCGAAACTGCTGGACATCGCACCTCAGCGGGGAGCCCGGGGACACATCGAATTCTTCGTGGAGCGTCTTGTCGGACCGACGTCCGGCATGGCGATGACGGCATGAATGCCGCGGCGTCTTACGCTCACTACGAGCGGGCTGGCTCACAGGACCTGGTCGCGCAGCACGCCGGGCTGGTGCGGCGTATCGCCCTGCATCTGGCCGGGCG
>NZ_CAXFCL010000361.1:0-6849 GCF_964000955.1 uncultured Abyssibacter sp. | reverse complement strand
CTCCGGCGATTCGGCCTTTGACCGTTCCGAGCGCAGCGTCGACCCCGAGCCGTTGTCCGCCTCGGCGCAACGCGGTCGCGAGCTGTTCTTTTCCGAGCGGCTGGAATGTTTCCATTGCCACGGCGCGTTCAACTTCGCCCAGTCCGTGCAGCATGACGGCTCGGTCATCGAGACCATCGAATACAAGAACAACGGGCTCTACAACATCGCCGGTCCCGGGCCGGGGCTGCCGCTGGAGGTCGGCAACTATCCGGCCGGCAACCAGGGGCTTTACGAGTTCACCGAAAACCCGGCCGACATGGGCAAGTTCCGTGCGCCCACGCTGCGCAACATCGCGTTGACCGCGCCGTACATGCACGACGGCAGCATCGCCACGCTGCGCGAAGTGATCGTCGACCATTACGCCCGCGGCGGCCGGCTCATCGAGGACGGCGATACCGCCGGTGACGGCGCCGAAAGTCCGTACACCGACACCCTGGTCGTCGGCTTCCAGATCACCGATGACGAGGTCGACGACCTGCTGGCGTTTCTGAACGCGCTGACCGACTGGAGCTTCGTCTGCAATCCCGACATCGCCGATCCCTTCGGCACGGTCCCCATGAACGAGAACTGCCCATGAAGCGCTGTCTGATTCTCCTCGCCTTGCTGCTCGGCGCCTGTGGTGGCGGCGAGAGTTCGGTCGGCACCCAGGTTCACTGGCTGCTGCAGACCACGCCACTGGATACCGCGCCAACCCCTGCCGGCGACAAGACTTTCGACAACACCGAGGGTGTGCCCGTGACGCTGTCGCAGGCCTATCTGGTGCTCAGCAGCGTCGAGATCACCGACGACTGCGCCAGCCCGAGCTTCGTGCTGCGCATGCTGCTGGACGGTCTGATCGGCACCGCGCAGGCGCATACGCAAAGCAGCGATACGCGGCTCGGCGAGCCCCATGTCATCGACCTGACCGGGGACGATGCGGACAGCACGCTGCTGGGCACCCTGTCGCCGCCGGTCGCCAGCTACTGCGGTGGGCGATGGCAGATCGCCGCCGCCGATGACGACGCCATCGGACTGCCCGACGACCTGGACATGGTCGGCTACAGCCTGCGCTTGCGGGGCACCTACGGCGACACCGACGCCGCCTTCGAACTGGACGTCAGCCTCGCGCCACTGCCTATCGAACGCCAGTTCAGCGGCGTGCTGTCACTGGATTCCGACCACCGCGAAGCCAGCGTTACCCTCAGCCTCCACTACGACCGCTGGTTTGATGGCGTCGACATGACCGCCCTGGCCCAGGGTGACGCCAATGCCCGCGACCAGGTGCTGGCGAACCTGCGTGCGCAGCTCAGCCTTGAGGTGTCCCGGCCCTGATCGCGTGAAACGTTTGGCCTGATCGATGAATCCGTTGCCTCTGATCTCGGTCGCGAAGCCTGATGCCGCGGGAAACCCGGCAGCATCCGAGGGGCCGGGTTCTGGCAGTGTGGTCCTAGAGACGCCTGCGCCGACGCAGCCTGAACCCAATCAACAGACCGCTCAGGGTTAGCCAGCCCAGTGCTCCACTGCTGCCGTCGGGTGCGGTGCTTCCTCCTTCGCCAGGATCCGGTTCCTCCTCGTTACCCGAGGGATCGGCGCCATCCAGTGTCAGCACGCCGGAGTTGTCGGGATCGAGGTGGGGCTTGAGGCTGTTGTCGTCGGCGCCGTTGTCCCAGCTCACGCTGAGCCGCCCGTACCAGTCCGGATCGTCATTGCCGCAGGCCGCGGCGCCGCCATGCAACTGTCCGATCACCCGATGGTTGGGGTCCCAGATGGCGGACCCGGAGGACCCGCCCTCCGTCGTCCCCAGATCCCAGTCCTCGATGCGCCAGTGCGTGCCGTTGGCGTCGGGATCGTCTTCGCTGTAGTTGGTGGCCGTCAGTGCGTCGTATTCAAAGCTGATGCGTTTCTCGTCGCCGGAGGGGTGGTGAATGGCGATGGCGCCGGCGGGTGTGGTGCCGCTGGCGTCCCAGCCGGCGTAGTAGACCGCGAAGTCCTCGGACGGTGTTTCCGTCAGTTCCAGCAACGAGAAGTCGGAATCCGAATTCGTCGCCAGCAGTGTCGCGCCGCCCTGCACCTGCGCCAGCGAACCATCCGGCGTGCCGCCGCAGCTCGAGGTTTCGTAATTCCAGTACAGGTTCACCGACTGCGCCACGTTCTCTCTGCTGACGCAATGGTTCGCGGTCAGGAACAGCGGGCGGAAGTCCTCCGCCGTGTTGTTCAGCAACTGCCCGGTGCAGAGATAGGTCAGCAACAGTTCGGTGAATTCGAATCGGGCGACCGATCGAATCTCCGCCCGCCAGTCGTCCCCTTCGGGGCAGACAACATCGATGTTGCAGGCGCCGGACTTCTGCGGTGCATCGGCCTTGTTGGGGTCGTACTGGCCCGACTTCACCTGTTCGATGCGTACCGTCGGGCGCACCGCGGTGCTGGCGGGCAGGGCGAGTTCGACCACCAGCTCATGGCCGCTGATCAACGGGCTGTGGACCACGCCCCCGGCTCGGGACGGCGCGCGCAGGCTTCGGATGCTGTCGCCTTCGGGCGAGTAGATCGCCAGTTGCTGGCCGGCGACCTCGAAATCCTGGGACAGCGCGACTCCGACGGATACCGCGCCTTCGGCGAACACGCGGGCACGCCAGACTTGTTCGCCGCTCGGCAGGCGTTCCCACAGGCCGGTCGTCGAGCTGGTCCAGTCCGTGACGACGCCACGGGCGATCGGGAACCGGCCGGATGCGTCGGGTTGCGGCAGCGCCGCCTGCCGGGCGACGAGTTCGGGCTGAATCTGGACGATTGATTCGAGCGCTGATGCTTTTTCAAGGCCCAGCGGAGCGGCCTGGGCGCTGAACACTGCCAGCACCGCAACAAGAAAGGTTGCTAAACGCATGGGGAATGGGTCTCTGCCAAGAAACGGCCACTATAACGACTTGGTTACGGGGTCGTGATGCCGTGCGGGTTCCGACCGGTGTCGCCCCGCCGTGGAGCGGTCATATGGGCGCATCTCCCCGACTCCTTGGCATCATAGGTGGCACAAGTTAATTCCGAGCCGCCCGATTATCAGGGAGACGCCCGTGCGAGCCGTTGTCTGTCAGAACACCGAACTGAGCGTGATGGACCTGCCCGATCCGGTGCCGGCGAAAGGGCAGGTGCTGGTGGAGGTGGAGCGCTGCGGGATTTGCGGGTCGGACCTGCATTTGCGCCACGCCTGCGATTCGATGAAGGACTTGCTCGGCCGCGTCGGCGCCGGCGATCTGGTTCCGGCCAGCACGGACCGGCTGGTGTTTGGCCACGAGTTCTGCGCGACGGTGCTGGATCACGGGCCGCGGACGCGGCGGCGCCTCAAGCCGGGCACGCGGGTGGTCGCCCAGCCGATGCTGCGGGTTGGCGATGCGGTGCATTTGTGCGGTTTGTCGCCGGTCGCCACTGGCGGCTATGCCGAGCGGATGCTGTTGCAGGAGTCGATGCTGCTGCCGGTGCCGAACGGCCTGTCGTCCGAGCTCGCGGCGCTGACCGAACCGATGTCGGTGGGGCTGCACGCGGTGCGTCGCAGCGAGATTGCCAAGCGCGATCTGGCGGTGGTGATCGGCTGCGGACCGGTGGGGTTGGCGGTGATCTGCCTGCTCAAGGCCCAGGGCGTGGCCACCGTGGTCGCCAGCGATTTTTCGCCGGGTCGTCGCGAGCTGGCCAGGCGCTGCGGCGCGGATGTGGTGATCGATCCGGCCAAGGACAATCCCTATGCCGATCGCGACCGGTATCGTTTTTTCCACGAGCTGCCGGATCTGGTGAAGCTCGCGGCGGATACCCAGGAGAATCTGTCGAAGCTGCCGGTGCCGTGGCACATGGTCTGGCGCACGGTGGAAACGCTGGGCGTCGGCATGCCGCAGCGGCCGGTGATCTTCGAATGCGTCGGCGTGCCCGGCGTCGTGCAGCAGATCATCGACGGAGCGCCGCTGATGTCGCGGGTGGTCGTGGTCGGCGTGTGCATGCAGGTGGACCGCTTCGAGCCAGCGATGGCGATTCACAAGGAGATCGACCTGCGCTTCGTGTTCGGCCAGACCCCGCTGGAGTACCGCGACACGCTGCATCTGATCGCCGAAGGCAAGGTCGACTGCGCGCCGATGATCACCGGCGTGGTCGGGCTGGACGGCGTGGCGGCGGCCTTCGATGCCCTGGCCGACCCGGAAACCCACGCCAAGATTCTGATTGACCCACGCGGTGATGCCACGATCCGGCCGCCATCGCCCAGGCCCTAGGAGGTTCGCGCGAGCCGTGTCAGGCCGGCAGCAGACCGCTCAGCAGGCGTTCGCAGTCTCGCGTTCGCATCAGCCGGGGGACCGCGTAGAGCATCCGTGCCTCACGCAGGGCGCCCTTCGCCAATGCGGGGATATCGTCCACGAGCAGCCCGTCCAGCGCGACCGGGATTGCCAGCCGCCGACACAACTGGGTGATGTGCTCCAGCAACCGATCGGCGAGCGCGGTGTCGCCGGGTCCGGGCGCCGAGAGGCCGCAGTACAAGGCCAGTTCGGCGAGTTGTGGATCGATCTGCGGGCGTGAATGCGCCAATACGCTGGGCAGGATGGTCGCGTTGGCCAGCCCGTGAGGCGTGTGATAGCGGGCACCGATCTGGTGGGCGATGGCGTGGACGTAGCCAGCGCTGGCCTGGTTGATGGCGCGCCCGGCCTCGTGGGAGGCCAGCAACATCTGCTGGCGGGCCTCCAGGTCCTTTCCGCCATCCTCGTGGGCTCTCGGCAGATAGGCGAAGGTCCGGCGGGCCGCGCTGGCGGCGTATTGCCGGGTCCTTCGGTTGGCCGCGCGCGACAGATAGGCCTCGATGGCGTGGGTGAGCACATCCATGCCGGTGGCGGCGGTGAGTCGCGGTGGCAGGCCGAGGGTCAGCGTTCCGTCGAGCGCGACGGCGTGCGGCACGAGCTTGCCGTCCACGACCGGAAGCTTGCGCTGGTCGTCCGAATCCGTCACGACGGCCGCGACGGTGACTTCAGAACCGGTTCCGGCCGTCGTCGGAATGGCGAAAATGCGCTTCGGGCGGCGGCGAACCCGAAACATCCCGGCGAGTTCGCGAACCTGCTTGTGATTGGTCGCGCAGGCCGAGATGACCTTGGCGGCGTCTATCGGCGAGCCGCCGCCCACCGCGAGCACGGCGTCACAATCGCGCTCTCGCAGCAGCCGGGCGCCCTCGTCGATCTGCTCCGTGGTGGGGTCGGGTGTGATGTGGTCGTACAACGTGAGTTCGATACCCAACCGTTCCAGGTTTTCCAGGATTGGATCGAGCAGACCCAACCCCCGCAGGTCGGCATCGGTGACCACGAGCAGCCGCTCGACCCCGGCCTCGGCGATGTGCTCGCAAAGGGTCGTGGTTGCGTCGGGGCCGTCGAAGACCGCGGGGCTGCGCATGGGCACGACGGTGGTCAGCCACTTCATGGCCTGTCCGTAGCTGCGCAGGATCGCGGCCTCGGCGACGAAGGGCAGCAACACTTCAGCCGTCCCTTTGCAGGCTGAACCAGAACGGCGCGCGCATGCCGCGCAAATCCATCACACCCAGCACCGTGTCCTCATCCACCCGCACGAACGAGTCATTGATCGGCAACCGGTCGTAGATCATGGTCGCCGTGGTCTGGTCGCGATACCGGGTCACCCGCAATCGGGCGGCAGGGCGCCGTGTCGCGAGTAACCCCATGGCCATGCCGAAGCCTTTCCCCACGGCGGCGGATTTCGCGACAGATGGAAAGCGCATCAGCGCCATGCCCGCGAACACCCGTTGTGGTTCCAGCGTTTTCAGGGCTCCGCCCGGCGCTCTGAACACCAGCGGATGAACCTTCTCGGTGGAATCGAAGCGTTTGCCATACCAGCCGAACGTCTCCAGATAGCCATCCATGGGGTGGCCGGTGGAGAGACCGGCGCCTCTCCAGGAGCCGAGCATGAAGGCGGTGTCCACGGGCTCGAGCGCGTCGAACAGGGCGGCTGCCTCCTCGGGGCTGCAGGAACCACGCTGGATGATGGATTTAGCTTTGGTCACAGGGTGTCCTCAGAGCGTCTTCAGGTATTCCTTGATGGCGCGGACTTCGGCTTCCGTGAGCACTGACGTGAACGCATGGCCGCTGTTGCCCTGGCTGTAGTAGTTCGTGTTGTAGATCTTGCGCTCCTCGATCTGCGCATCCGTCACGATCGGGACATTGAGCAGATTCCAGGCGAGGCCACCGTTGCGCCAGACCACCGAGAGCGCGTCTTGCAGCGTCGCGCCTTCGTCGAGCAACGGGTTGCAGTCCACCAGCGGTGTGGTCGCACCCAGCAGCGGCAGCGATGCACTGGCCTCGCAGGCCAGCTCGTCGTAGCGCCAGCCCATGGCATCGGGGTCGTACCCTCCGCTCAGGCTGTAGTCGAAGCCCATGACAACCTGGCCTTCCAGGTCCGCGGGGGCGGGCACGGAATGACGCCGCCAGATCTCCGGGCGCAATTCGGGGTTCAGCACCGCGTCGATGTTGGGTACCGAGCCATTGTGGAAATACGGTGCGGTTGCCCAGACACCGTAAAGCGGGGGTGCAAGATAACCAAGCTCGCGATCCTTGCGCAGCGAAGGGTCGTTCCAGTTGCCGCATATCGAGACGCCATCTTCGTTGTACGGGCCGTCGCCGTAGGCGAACCAGTTACCCCGTGAGTACTGCTGCACGCGCTCGGAATTGCCATCCAGTCGGGCGCGGTCGGTGTCGATGATGTCGATAGGCGTGACATAGGAGGCGATGCCTTCGAGCAATGGCGTGTCAAGAAACGCCGGATCGTTCACGAAGCGGGGCGAGTAGGCGCCGTGGCAGCCGGCGCAGG
>NZ_CAXFCL010000360.1:0-8111 GCF_964000955.1 uncultured Abyssibacter sp. | reverse complement strand
GCCGATCGGTGGCCAG
Organism: uncultured Abyssibacter sp.; assembly: GCF_964000955.1. Taxonomy (NCBI): domain Bacteria; kingdom Pseudomonadati; phylum Pseudomonadota; class Gammaproteobacteria; order Chromatiales; family Oceanococcaceae; genus Abyssibacter; species uncultured Abyssibacter sp. The sequence continues at coordinate 8,095 of NZ_CAXFCL010000360.1, read as the reverse complement.
CGCCCGGGCCTGCGCCTGGGTGAACTGTCCGGCGAAGCCAAACAACACCTTCGAAAACAGCAGGTCGGGTTGGCCACCGTGGCGAGCTGCAAGCTGTTTCGCCAGGCCTGTAAGTTGCGACAGGCCGGCGTTGGCCGGTTTTTTCAGCACGACGATATAGCGGCCGGGAATGGCATCGCGGTGCTGAACAATGCTTTGATGAGCGGGGGGCGATCGGGTCGGCTCGGACCTGGGTGGGGTGACGGTGTCTTTGACGCCATCAAGCAATCCGGCATTTGCCGAGCCAGCGATCACCAACGCCAGCGCCAGTGCAACAGGTTTCATGTTCGTCTCCAGGCGGGATTGCCAGTTTGTTCTCTTTCCGAGGGAATTATAGACCGCAGTTCCCGTGTCCAGACGACTCTACATCCGGTACAACGGGACGGGTCTGCATTTTCGAATGCGAGTAGCCAATTCGCCGTTCGCCATCCTGAGTCGTGAACGGATCGCGCGTCACCTGCCGGACTGGTTGACCGGGATGGAGCGCTGGAAAGTGCGTGTGACACACGACGAGATCACCGAACTGCAACGCCGCCTCGAGCCCCATGTTCTGAGGCTGGAAACCTTGCTGGGGCGGCGCATGGAGTCTTGGCGCGAGCTCGCCAGGCGTCGTCAGGAGTCGTCGGTCACGGAAGGTCCAGAGGTGCTGACGCAGACCATCTCCTGACCGGGATGGCCAGTGAGGCTGAGCTGTCATCGCGGGTTCACGTCCAGCCACTAGCCTGAAGGTTGGACCTTTGAACCTGTGCTCGAATGAAACGCCGCCAATTCCTGCAGGCCGGATTGACCGTGGCAGGTACGTTTTCCCTGGGTCGTGATTTCTGGAAGCGGGCCTATGCCGCGCCAGCGGTGCCGGGCGCCAGCCCTTACGGTGAGCTCGTCGGTCCGGATGCCAATGGGCTGTTTCTGCCGCCGGGTTTCACATCGCGCAAGATCGCCGAAGCCTACTCACCGGTGAAGCTGGCCGACGGCGGCGAATCCAGCTACGTGTGGCATCGCGCGCCCGATGGCGGGGCGGTGATTCCGCAGGAGGATGGCGGCTGGATCTACGTCAGCAATTCCGAAATCCCGATCATTGCCGACGAATGCCTTGACGACCCGGGCTCCGAGATGTGCGGCGAGCAGGGCGGTGTCGGCGCCGTGCGTTTCGATGCGGACGGCAACGTCATCGACGCCTATCCGGTCCTGCAGGGCACGAACAACAACTGCGCCGGCGGCATGACGCCCTGGGGCACCTGGCTGTCCTGCGAGGAAAATTTCTTCGGTTTCGTCTACGAATGTGACCCCACCGGTTTGAATCAACCCATCCGGCTGGCAGGGATGGGGCAATTCAGTCATGAAGCCGCCGCCGTGGACCCCGTGGGCAAGGCGATCTACCTGACGGAAGATCAGGGTGACGGCGCGCTTTATCGTTTCCGCCCCACGATCTGGCCCGACGATGATCGGCCGGATTTGACCCTGGGGGTGCTCGAAGTCGCGGTGGTCGGCGACAACCCGCCGGTCCGGGTGCCCTACGGCGATGCGATTCGTGAGGCGGTGGCGACGCTGGGCGTCGATATTGACGAGTTTGACCCCACCGGAATCCTCGGCGAGATCAACGAAACCGAGCCGGGTCAGGTGAGCTGGCAGCCCGTACTCAATCCGCTGGGTTTACCGCTGGAGTGTCGCTACCAGGTCCCCACGGCAGCGGTTTTCAACGGCGGCGAGGGCTGCTGGTATGACAGTGGGCTGGTGTACTTCACCTGCAAGGGATCGAATCGCGTCTGGGCCTACGACACCATCGCCGAGCATGTCGACATCGTCTACGACGCGAACGAGATTGGTGACGCCGCGCCGCTGCGTGGTGTGGACAACATGGTGGTGCATGCGCAGAGCCACGATCTGTTCGTCGCCGAAGACGGCGGCAACATGGAACTGGTGATCATCACGGACGACCGCAAGGTCGCGCCGTTCATGCGTTATCCGGTGCCGCATTCGGAAATCGCCGGGCCTGGTTTCGATGCTTCGGGTACGCGGCTCTACTTTGCCAGTCAGGGCAAGCGGCACACGGTGAACGAGGCGACCGGAGAGGAGGTGCGTGGCGAGATCTTCGAGATCAGCGGCCCCTTCCGGAACACCGGGTTCGTCAACCCCGATCCGCAGGCACCGGATGCCGATCGCCCGCCCACGGGCAGTTCGGGTTCGCTGGGCGTTGCCGCACTTGGTGCACTGGGCGCGGCCGCGTTGCTGGCAAGGCTCAGCGAGTCGGCCGCCGAGGCTGGCGACGAGTCGGCGCAGACGAATGACCTGACCGACCCGTCGTCTCAAGCGTCCTGACGCGGCGTCACTGACCCATTTCGGACATCATTGCCTCGAAGCGGCGCTGCATCTCGTCTTCCGGAACGTCTTCGACATGGGTCGCGATGTTCCACTGGTGTCCAAACGGGTCGATCAGCGCGCCCATGCGATCGCCCCAGAACTGGTCTTCCATCGGCTTCGCTTCGGTCGCGCCGGCATTGATCGCCTGCTGGAACAGCGTGTCGGCGTCGTCGACATAGATCATCAAACTCCCCGATGTCCCGCCCAGCGTGGTCGGACTTTTGACTCCGAACTCCTCCATCGCGTCGGCGAGCATGACATGCGAATTTCCGATCCTGATTTCCGCGTGCATGAGCTTGCCGTCCGGGCCGGGCAGGCGGAAGACCTCCGTGGCATTGAACGCTTTCTCGTAGAACGCAATGGCCTCGGCGGCGCCGGTAACAAACAGGTAGGGCGTAACGCTGTGGTAGCCCTCCGGAATGGGATTCACTGACATGACGGTCTCCTCAAGCTTCGGCCCCCCGATGGGACACCGAACGATTGTAGGCCGCGGGATGACACCCGGATGACGGGGTCTTGCCGGGGTCAGTTCGTGCTGGTGTTCAGCAGATCGAAGATATTCAGCGCTTCCATCACCAGCTCGATCGACAGCGCCGCGAGCAGCATCCCCATCACCCGCACCAGAATCGCCGAACCGTTCTGTCCAATCGCCGCGATGATGCGTCCTGCCGCCAGCATGAACAGGAAGGTCGCCAGCAGCACCAGCAGCATGACACCGGTGGTCGCCAGCTGAACCTGGATCGGATAAACGTGATTGTCGGTGAGGATGATCACCGCCATGAGCGCGCCCGGCGTGGCGATGGAGGGGACGGCCAGCGGGAACACCGCGATGTCGTGGCCGGGTTCACCTTCGGTGGCCTGCTGCGTCAACGGTGTGCCGAAGACCATCTTCAGGCCGAACAGGAACAGGATGATCCCGCCCGCCACCTGCAACGACACCAACCGGATACCCATGGCAGTGAGCAGGACCTGGCCGATGACGACCGCGCCGACGAGAATGCAGCCGGCGTAGAGCACGGCCTTGAGCGCGGTGCGCCGCCGGGCGGCTTCGGTGAGGCCTCCGGTAATGGAGGCGAAAATGGCCAGCGTTCCAATGGGGTCAATCGTCGCCCACAGAATGAGGGCGTCGCGAATCAGTTTGTCGGTCATCCGTGTCCGGTCCGGATCGATGGGCGCGGCGTGACCGAAGGGTCGAACGGCTCGCGAAGGCTGCCTGATCAGACAACGCGACGGAGCGGAGATTCACCCGCGCGTGACCGGATGGTCCGGCAGCAGCGAGCTGCATGTGCCGGGTGAGCGATTCACCCGGAGGCGGCCTTCAGAGGTCGACGTGATCCAGCGGATTGTCCCAGTGGGACGGCCGCGCGACATCCAGATAAACGTCGCGCTCCATGTCCATCGCACCGCTCCAGTCCTCCGGGGGTGCGGCGGGCGTTGCCGCGAGTTCTATCCAGCTATCGAAATCGATCTCGGCCACGGTTCCGTCGAAGTACTGCACCTCCACGGTCTCTGCGCGAAGATCGATTGCGACGACTTCAAACGGTGAGTTGTTACCGACCTGGTACCAGTCTCCGACGCTGAGTTCATGCAGCCACATCGCCATCGTTTTCTCCTTGTCGATTCCTGGGTGAATCGACTCCTATCGGGTATAGGCAAGTGACAGTCCCGTGACAAGGCATGCCAAATCCCATCGCGTGCAAGTGCCTGATTAAGCCGGTTTTTCGGTCGATGGGCGGGTGCGGAACACGACGGATCGACGGGCGTTGATCGGTGAAATTGCGGTCAAGGAATCGGCGCGGCGCGCTTTGTGTCGGCAAATCGTCGTCGCATACTGCATGGCAGCTTCGAACGCAGGTCACCGGGTCCATGGACAAGCTCGACCGCGTCTTCATTCTGCACCGGGAATTGTCGAACCGGCGCCGGCCCGTGACCAAGGCCCGGCTCGCCGAGATCATGGGCGGCTGCTCGACTCGCACCGTCCATCGTGCCGCCAAGTGGATGCAGGAGGAACTGCATGCGCCGATCTGCTTCAGCCCCACCGGCTACTTTTACGACCAGCATCCCAGTGAGCCCGTATTCGAGTTGCCCGGGTTGTGGTTCAACGAGGACGAACTCATCGCCCTGGTCGGCGTACAGGCGTTGCTCAAGCGCGCCCAGCCGGGTTTGCTCGACGACTACCTGGCGCCGATATCGAAGCGCATTGACGAGCTGTTGAGCCGGCGCGGCGTCGGCCTGCCGGACTGGGAGCGCCGCATTCGGATCGTTCAGATGGCTGGTCGCCCAGCCGGACAATGCTTTGGCGTGGTGGCCGATGCACTCGTCCGACGCCAGCAAATCGTGATCCGTTATCGGGCGCGTAGCGACGGAGCGGTGTCCACTCGCGCCGTCTCTCCCCAGCGGCTGACCCACTACAGAGAGAATTGGTATCTGGATGCCTGGTGTCACGGCAAGGAGGAACTACGTACGTTCTCTGTCGACCGGATCGAGGCGGCCCAGGTGAGCCACGAACCCGTGCTCGAAATTCCGCAGGACCAACTGGAGGATGTGCTCGCCACCAGTTTCGGCATCTTCTCGGGTGCGCCGACGCGTGAAGCCAGCCTGCTGTTTACGGCCCACCGCGCCCAGTGGATCGGCGACGAGCAATGGCATCCGCGGCAGCAGAGCGAGTATCTGGACGATGGCCGCTTCCGGCTGCGGTTTCCCTACCACCACAGCGAAGAACTCGTACTGGATATCTGTCGCTATGGGCCGGATGTCATGGTGGAGGCGCCGGCAGAACTGCGGCAGGCCGTGGCGGAGCGGTTGAAGGCCGCGGCCGTGATGTATGAGGATGACACCTGATCTCTCTCATGAACACGATCGAACGGCGATGAGACTGAACAGTGTCGAAATGGTGCTGACCGCATTGGAAAACGCCAATGTGCGCTATCTCGTCGTCGGCGGTCTGGCCGTGAACGCACACGGTTACGCGCGCTACACCAAGGATATCGACCTCGTCATTCAGCTGGATCAGCACAACGTGCTGCGGGCATTCCACGCTCTGGAACCCTTGGGGTATCAACCTCTGTTGCCGGTGAAACCGGAACAGTTCGCCGACGCCGACACACGAGCATGCTGGGTGCGTGACAGGAACATGCAGGTGTTTCAGCTTTGGAGCGACGCCCATCGCGAGACGCCCATCGACGTGTTCGTGACCGAACCCTTCGACTTCGATGCCGAATACGACCGCGCTTCCCGCAGGCGCTTTGGTGAAACACTCGATATTCCCATCGTCTCCCGCGACACGCTGATTCGAATGAAGCGGGCCGCAGGCCGGGTTCAGGACCTGGCCGACATCGACAACCTGCGCCTGCTGGAACCGGACGCATGAGCCAATCGGACGACGATATCGACTGGTCGCTGACCACCTTCGAAGGCGTCCGGATCGAACAGATGCGGCGCTGGGCCGAGCTGCCTCTGGATCGTATCGTTGCTGCGCTGGAGGAGATGGAGCAATACGCAGCGCGACTACCGGGAAAAGTGCCGGTCAATACAAAGCAGGAGCCATCCTGACCCACTGACGAGATATCCAGTGGACACGTATTGGCAACCGGGTCGCGCATGCTGCAACCGAGTTCTTATCGGTTGCCGCCATGCTCGATCGTCGAATGTTGCTGCGAGCTTGCGATGTCCGGATTCTGCGGCGCAATTCGTATTACCGGGATGACGAATGCGCCGTGGATGTCCGCCGGGCGCGCGAATGCTGGGGCATCTGCCAAGGGGGAGAGCATGGCAGTGAGTCGAATGACGGATCGGGGTGAAGTTACTGCCGCTCGCTTGAGCAGCGTAGCGGAGGACCAGAACCGGTGGTGGCAATTTCAGGATTGTCTGCCGCTCGAGATGTAGGACGATGCGCTCCGTGAATCGCAATCAAGTCGTCTTGCGCAGTGATGCGGAGATTGAAGTGATTGATATGCGCGGGCTTTCGTGGCGTGAGCGACAAGAACTTCGCCGTGAGATCGAGCGGCAGGAACAAGCGTGGCGAAAACTGGGCAGAGTCCTGCGCGATCTCATACTGCTGGTCGCGCTGTCCGCAGGGTTGTCGTGAACGTCATTCGCTTCTCAGTCATCTAATGGACGAGTTCACGCCATCGTCTCTCAAGAGCATCTTGCACTCGAAGCGGGCGAACATTTACTACCTGGAAAGATGCCGGGTACTCGTGAACGGTGGTCGGGTGGAGTACGTCACCGAGGCGGGGCGTGAGTCCCACTACTGGAATATCCCGATCGCGAACACGACGACGGTCCTGCTGGGAACCGGCACGTCGATCACTCAGGCCGCGATGCGTGAGCTGGCCAAGGCAGGTGTGCTGGTTGGTTTCTGCGGTGGTGGCGGAACACCGTTGTTCAGTGCCAACGAGGTCGACGTCGAAGTCGCCTGGTTGTCGCCCCAGAGTGAATATCGTCCCACCGAATACCTTCAGGCGTGGGTTGGGTTCTGGTTTGATGAGGCAGGGAGACTGGATGCCGCGCGGAGATTTCAGCAGGCGCGACTGAAGCGAATCGCCGATCACTGGCTGAGTAGCCGTGCCTTGCGTGACGCCGGGTTTGCGGTATCGGGCGAACAGCTCGACAGCCTCTTGCGCCGCGCGGATTCCGAAGTTTCATCGGCGCCCGATACTCAGGCGCTGCTCACAGCCGAAGCCCGGCTGACCAAGGATCTGTTCAAGACCGCCGCACGGGCATCCGGCTACGGTGCATTCACTCGTGCCAAGCGCGGCGGCGGCGTGGACCCCGCCAATCGATTTCTGGATCACGGCAATTATCTCGCTTACGGGCTCGCAGCAACCGCGACCTGGGTGCTTGGTCTGCCACACGGTTTGGCGGTGTTGCACGGCAAGACCCGGCGCGGCGGGTTGGTGTTCGACGTCGCGGACCTGATCAAGGATGCCGTCATCCTGCCGCAGGCGTTTGTGTCCGCGGTGCGGGGCGACGAGGAGCAGGCGTTTCGCCAAGCCTGCATCGAAACGCTGACACAGACCGAGTCGCTGGATTTCATGATCGACACGCTCAAACGTGTCGCGATGGAAGCGGGCGGCGTGACATGAATGTGCTGCTGGTTTCGCAATGTGAAAAACGCGCGTTGACGGAAACCCGCCGCATCCTCGATCAGTTTGCCGAACGGCGCGGTGATCGCACATGGCAAACACCGATCACGCAGGCTGGACTGGATACGCTGAGGAAGTTGCTGCGCAAGACGGCGCGCAAAAACACCGCGGTGGCCTGCCACTGGATACGGGGGCGTGATCACAGCGAGCTGCTCTGGATTGTCGGCAACGCTGCTCGATTCAATGCCGAGGGCGCGGTTCCGACGAACAGAACGCAGCGCGATGTTCTCCGCCGTGCCAGAGAGAACGATTGGCACACGGCGCAGGACGTTCGTCTGCTGGCTCAGCTTGCCGGTCTCCTGCACGATCTGGGGAAGGCGAGCATCGCGTTTCAACAGCGGCTGCGTGGTGAGTTGCAGGAACGCAACCTCTATCGCCACGAATGGGTGTCACTCCGCTTGTTTCAGGCGTTCGTGGGCGATAGCGACGATGTCGCTTGGCTACATCGCCTGGCGGATGCGGGCGCAGATGGTGAAGCGCTTTGGATCGCGGCGGAGCGGTTTCAACGAGACGGGCTGGACGAGGGTGTTGCACGGCCGTTCAATCAACTG
>NZ_CAXFCL010000359.1:0-5090 GCF_964000955.1 uncultured Abyssibacter sp. | reverse complement strand
GGCGGCTTCAACGTGTATTCCGCCGAGGTGGAAAAGGTGATCCTGGGCCACCCCGCCGTGCAGGATTGCGCCGTCATCGGCGTGCCGCACGAGAAATGGGGTGAGGCCGTCAAGGCGGTGATCGAACCCAAGGCCGGCCAGTCCGTCGACCCCGACGAGATCATCGCGCTGTGCAAGGAAAAGCTCGGCGGCGTGAAGGCCCCCAAGACCGTGGACGTATGGCCGGAGCTGCCGCGCAGCAACGTCGGCAAGCTGCTCAAGCGCCAGGTTCGCGATCAATTCTGGGCCGGTCGCGAGCGCGCGGTCGGCTAGCCGCGCCCACCCAACTCTGACGGAGTACCTCATGAATCAGGATGTCATCGTCGCCGGTGTCGGCATGGTGAAGTTCGCCAAGCCCGGCAAGTCCGAGACCTATCCCGAAATGGCGTCGCAGGCCACGCGTCTGGCGCTGGAAGATGCCGGCGTCGCCTATGCCGACGTGCAGCAGGCCTACGTCGGCTACGTGTACGGCGACTCCACCTGCGGCCAGCGCGCGCTGTACGAGGTCGGCATGACCGGAATCCCGATCTTCAACGTCAACAACAACTGTTCCACCGGATCGTCGGCGCTGTTCATGGCGCGTCAGGCGATCGAGGGTGGCGCCGCCGACTGCGTGCTGGCGCTGGGTTTCGAGCAGATGCAGCCGGGCGCGATCAATACCCACTTCAATGACCGCCCCAGCCCGTTCGGGCGCTTTGACGACACCGCCGAAAAGCTGGTCGGCCATGACGAAATCCCGCTGGCGATCCGCTACTTCGGCGGCGCCGGCAAGGCGCACATGGACGAGTTCGGCACCAGCCTGACCACCTTCGCGAAAATCCGCGCCAAGGCCAGCCGGCATGCGGCGAAGAATCCGCTGGCGCTGTTTCGCACCGTCGTCTCCGACGACGAGGTGATGGAATCACCAACGCTGTGGCCCGGGGTAATGACCAAGCTGATGGCCTGCCCGCCCACCTGCGGCGCGGCCGCCGCGGTGATCTGCACCCGCGAGTTCGCCAAACGCCACGGCCTGGATGACAGCGTGCGCATCCGCGCCCAGGCGATGACCACCGACAAAGACGTGACCTTCGCCTCCGGCGACATGCGCGAAGTGGTCGGCTACAGCATGGCCGTCGACGGCGCCAGGCAGGTTTACGAGGCCGCCGGCATCGGACCGGAAGACGTCGACGTCGTGGAATTGCATGACTGCTTCGCGCAGAACGAGCTGCTCAGCTACGAGACGCTGGGGCTTTGCGGCCGTGGCGAGGCGGAAAAATTCGTGCTGGATGGCGACAACACCTACGGCGGCAAGGTCGTGACCAATCCGTCCGGCGGACTGCTGTCCAAGGGCCACCCGCTGGGGGCGACGGGTCTCGCGCAATGCACCGAGCTGGTCCGGCAGCTGCGTGGGCAGGCCGAGGAGCGCCAGGTCGACGGTGCCCGCATCGCCCTGCAACACAACCTGGGGCTGGGCGGCGCCTGCGTGATCACGCTCTACGAACGCACCGGCTGACAGGAACAGGTATTCGCCAGGCTAATCAAACGGCTGTAAACAGCAGATCAACCGCACCGAGAAATTCGTCTCGGTGCGATTCAAGGTTGCCAACGGGTTTACCGAGTTCGGACATCGGCACGGATGCCAGTTCCGCGGCTGAGAGATAGCAGCGTTGCCCCGCGACCGTCACAACCGGATTGAGCCGGGTCATCAGGGCCTCGGTATCCCGACCGGACGCGAGCAACGGAGCCATGATCCGGGTGCCGAGCGCACTCAGCATCTCGTGCTGTAAATCGATGACGAACGGCGCCCATTCGCGGGACCGGGGATTCGGATTTTCGTAAACGTCGAACTGCGCCATCGCTCAGAAACGCCGAAATGCAGCAAGCGCGGGACCCCGCTTTTCCACGCGTTCGTTATACGCCTCGACTGCGGCGCGATTCTCTTCAACCCACGCCTGCCGCTCACGGTCCAGGATCTCCCGTTCCAGACCGCGTTCCAGCGTCTGAGAGAGATTGACGCCCAACTCTCTCGCGCGCGCCTTCAGTGAAGCACGAATACGCAGATTGACGGGGGTCTTCTCTTCGGAATCAAGAACAGGTTGCATTCCAACAAATCCGCTCAATATATGCGCCCATTTTATGCGCCCGCCACTGAGCAGTCCACCGGCGGTATTCCGGTAGATGGACATTCCGATCATGACTCCCGCTTCATTAAGCTCTACAAGCGCACCGCGTAACCCAACCTTCCACACACGAAAAACAGGCAGCAGAAAGTCTGCTGCCCGTCCCGTATCGCCGGATCAGGCCTTGGCGGCGAGATTCTTCTCACTGAGCGCGCGGACCAGACCCGCGGTGTCGGCGATGCCGTGCCCGCCAGTGGCCGAATCGATGATGATCGTTCCCTCCCCCTTGGAGCAGCTGATCAGCGCATCACGCCAGTCCACGCCTTCCAGCACCCGCATCACGTCGCGATCGTCCAGACCGCGGACATTGTCGCCCATGGTCTTGGCCGCCCGCACCATGCCCTGGGCGATGGTCTCGCGGGACTCGGCAAACGCCCCCGCCCGTTCCATCAGCGCCTGGGCGTCCGCTTTGGCCTCGCCCACCCGCTCGATCCGGATGGCTTCGGCCTTGGCCGTCGCCGCATCCTGCTGCCGCAGCGACGCGATCACGTCGTTACTCGCGGCCTGAATTTCTTCCGAGGGTGTCGGCTCGTCGACCACAACGTTGCGAATGTGGAAACCGTTGTTGCTGACGAAGGCCTCCAGGTCACGCATCACGTTGTTCTCGATCTGATCCTTGTCCTCGAACAGCTCATCGAGCTTCATCGACGTGGCGTGCGAGCGCACCTCCTTGGCGGCCAGCGACAGGATCTGCTGCGCCGCGTCCTCCAGGTTGTAAGCGGCCGCGTAAACCGTTTCCCTGGTCGATTCGTCAACCTCGTAGAACACCTGCAACGGCATGTCGACATAGGCGTTGTCCTTGGTCTTGACGCGAACCGTCTCCTGCTCGTGCAGCAGCGCCGTCGACAACTGCACATCGACCATCTCGATGAACAGCGGGATCTTGAAGTTGAGACCCGGTCGGGCCACGCGGACGAACTTGCCGAAGCGCGTGATCGTCTTGACCCGTTTGGGCTGAACGATGACGACCGCCTGTATCAGCAACAGCACGGCGACGACAATCAGTACAGCGGTGATACCGATATTCATGACAATCCTCCCGACAAAGAATGAATCATATCGGGCAAGTCAACGATGAGCCCGATATGTCAAATATAATTGATTATTTCAGGGAATTTGTCAACCATGGTTGACATAATTCGCTCTTGCTTGAAAATGGTTCCGGAGGTGACCTCATGATCCACCATGAAGCCAGCCGGGAATTCCTGCTGGGAACACTGAAAGCGGAAAAGGCCCGTCACGGCCTCACGTTCGAGAACCTGAGCCAGCGTCTGAAAGCCATCGGAATCGAGCAGAGCGCGTCCAATCTCGGCAGCAAGTTCTCCACCGGCGTGATGAGCGCGCAGCTGTTCATCGCCCTGCTCTCCGTCCTGGAAGTGCGCTCGCTCGCCATTCCGCCCACCGAAACCGACGATTCAGCGGAATAGCCTACGACCAACGTCCGCTCGAACCACGACGCGCAACACCTATTCGATCAGGTGCATCTCCCGCGCGATCTGCACGGCCTGGATGCGGCTGCTGGCGCCGAGCTTGGAGTAGATGTTCTTGAGGTGGAACTTGATCGTGTTCTCGGATACGAACAGCTTGCCGGCGGCGGCCTTGTTGCTCGCCCCGGCGGCGACCAGAGCGACGATCTCCTCTTCCCGCTCGGTGAGTGGATCGATCAGCTCACGCGCGGGCTGAATGGCCAGCGACCCCTGCAATCTCGCGTGCTTGAGATGCTTCAGCAGATCCCGGGCGTAGTCACGCAAGGCATCCGGCCAGTGCGGTGCCTCCTGTTTCACCGTGGCGCTCAGCAACTTGGCCAATGCCTGCCCTTCGTCCAGGAAGGCGCGAACGAAGCCCCCGGCGTGACCGAGTTCCAGTGCCCGGGTCAGCTCCGCCTGCGCCTCATCGCGATCATGATCGCAGTGCAGCGCCAACGCGTTGAGAATCATCAATCGAATCTGACGGCGGACGCGGCCTGAGGCCTCGGCGACCGGCAGCGCCTGACGAACACGCTCCAGGGCATCGCGACCGCGGCCATCGTGCAATGCGAGGCGAATGCGACCGATGACCTCGTCGTTGATGTCCTCGTTGAAGCGCATCACCTCCGTCGACTGCGTGGGCGTGGCTGGCGGGATGCGGCTGGCGATCTTGTGCGCATGCTCCAGCCGGCCGGCGATCAGCTCCCGGCGCACCCGCTCCCACCCGATGATCCGGATCAGCCGACGCCAGCCACCGGCGTAGGCCAGCGTGGCGAGCTGATCCAGCAGCGCATCGCCCTGGGCGTGTTCGCCGATCGCGTCGAGACTGCGTACGCGGGCGAACTGAGCCGCCATCAGGAAATCCGGCAGCGCGGCATCCTGCACGTCACGGAAATGTTCGTAACAGGTCGCGAGCTGGTCCAGTTCGTTGGCTTCGTACAGTGCATCCATCATCACCGCGGACAACGCCGCGGAGGCCATGGAACCGTCCTCTTCCAGGCGCTTGTCCTCGGCGCCCTGACGCATCTGGTTCAGCGCATCGTTGACCCGACCACGGACCAGCGCATCCGCGCCGATGAGCGCCAGCGAATACCCCCAGCTGAACACGGTGCCCGACATCTCCCCGTGCGCGCGCGCCTGCACCAGATAATCATGCGCGCTTTCGAAATCACCCCGGCACAATGCCGCGAACGCGAGCACGTTTGCCGCCGCGCCGCACTCGAAGGATTCGAAGCTTGACGCGGCCATCTCGTCGACGATCGCCCGACTGGCGGCCTGTTCGGAGCGTTCCAGATCGTCCTGGAGGATGTAGATCATCGATGCGACGACATGCGAACCGTGCCGGCTCTCCGGCACCTCGCGACGGCAATTGCGCTCGATGGTCCACAACACTGGCGGCAGCTGCGCCTGGCGTCGGAGAAAGGTC
>NZ_CAXFCL010000358.1:0-2543 GCF_964000955.1 uncultured Abyssibacter sp. | reverse complement strand
CCACGCGGACGGAATACGGAATGTCAGGAGCGGACTGATGGACACAAACATGAAGGTGCTGGTGGTGGATGATTTTCCGACGATGCGGCGCATCGTGAAGAATCTGCTCCAGGACCTGGGATTTTCGAACTTCGTGGAGGCCGAGGACGGGCAGAGCGCCCTGGCGGCGCTGGGCACGAACGGCAACGGCATCGAATTCGTCGTAACCGACTGGAACATGCCGGGCATGAGCGGCATCGAGTTGCTCAAGGCGATTCGCGGCAACCCCTCGCTGTCCAGCCTGCCGGTGCTGATGGTGACCGCCGAATCGACTCGCGAGCAGATCATCGAGGCCGCCAAGGCCGGCGTGAACGGCTACATCATCAAGCCGTTCAACGCCACGACGCTGAAGGAGAAGCTCGACCGCATCTTCAACCGGGCGGCGGCGTGACCTCGCCGGCCGCTCCGGCCGGGCTCCAGGTGGAGGTGCGTGCGCTGTCCGCCGCCCTCGACGCTGGCGACATGCACGGTTTCAACGAGGTGCTGGCACGGCTCAATGGCGACCGCGCCAACCGCGTGATCGACGGCCTGCAATGCATCAGCCGCAATCTCGCCAGCGCGTTGAGTCAGCTCGCGCTGGACGAGCGGTTGGTCCAGTACGCCGGCAGCGAGATGCCGGATGCCTGCGCCAGGCTCAACCACGTGATGCAGATGACCGAGGATGCCGCCAACCGGACGCTGGACCTGGTCGAGTCGGCGCAGGCGCAGTTGCCCGAACTGTCGCATCGCTGTGGTGACGAGACCGTTGCCGACCTGCGACAGACCCTGTCGTCCATCGCCGAGGCCCAGGCCTATCAGGACCTCAGTGGTCAGGTCATCCGGCGGGTGATCGGTCTGGTCCAGGGCGTGGAACAGGCGCTGGGCGATCTGCTGGAACTGGCCGGCCTGGAACTGCCCGCCGCCAGCGACGCCGCCAACCGGCCGGACGGTCCGGCGCTGGCCGGCATCGACACCCACGGCTCGACGCAGGCTCAAGCGGATGACCTGTTGGCCGATTTAGGTCTCTAGGGGCGCATTCGCAGCGATCGACGTCCGCGCCACGGGCGCGTCGGTGGTCCGATCGGACGCAGCTCCCGGCATTTTCACCAGGGACAAGTCGTATGGATCAAGAACTGCTGGCCGATTTCCTGACCGAAGCCGGCGATATGGTCGATTCGCTGGGCGAGCAGATTGTCGCCTTCGAACAGTCGAATGCCGACCCGGATCAGCTCAACGCGCTGTTCCGCGTCTTCCATACCCTCAAGGGCAGCGCCGGATTTCTCGAGATCCAGCCCATGGTGGACCTGTGCCATGTCGCCGAGGAGGTCATGGGCGCGGTGCGCACCGGCAAGCTGGCCATCTCCGCGGAGATCGTTGACGGCATTTCGCAATCCGTCACCTGGCTGGACGCCGCGCTGGCCGAGCTGTCCAACGGAGACGCGATCACACCGGCCGATCCGGCGCTGATCGCCGTGCTGCGTGCCGCCTGCCACGGGCCGGAGGAGGGCAAGCCCGCGGATCAGGCTCCCGAACCGGCTGTCGATGTCGATGCGATCCTCGGTGACGACACCGGTGATCCGATCAGCGACGATGATTTCGAGGCGCTGCTGGATGCCTTCCATGGCCCGGCGCCAACGCCTGAGCCGGTGGCGCGGCAGGAACCGGAGCCGGCCAAGCCCGAGGTTGTTCCGGCACCTGAGCCCAAGGCGGTGACGCCGCCTGCGTCCACGGCCGCCGCACCCAAGGCCCGGGTGGAAACCTCGATCCGGGTGGACACCAATCGCCTGGACGCCGTGGTCAACCAGGTCGGTGAGTTGGTACTGGTCCGCAACCGTCTCAAGCGATTGCGCGAGACCGTGGACGATCCGCTGCTGGATCGCACGCTGGGCCACCTGGATCAGGTCACCACCGGGTTGCAGAACTCGGTGATGCTGATGCGCATGCAGCCGGTTCGAAAGGTGTTCTCCAAGATTCCGAAGATTGTTCGCGATCTGTCGCGTTCGCTGAACAAGAAGATCGAGGTGGTGCTGGAAGGCGAGGACACCGAGCTGGACCGCACCCTGGTCGAGTCCTTGTCCGAGCCGCTGGTCCATCTGGTGCGCAACGCGGTGGACCATGGCATCGAAGCCCCGGCCAAGCGGCTGGAAGGCCGCAAGCCCGAGGTGGGCCGCCTGACCCTCGCCGCGCAGCAGGTGGGTGATCACATTCACATCGAGATTCGTGATGACGGCGCGGGGATCGACCCCTCGGTGATCCGGGCCAAGGCGATCGAGAAGGGCGTTGTTGACCGTGAATCGGCCGCGCGACTGGACGCCCAGGAATGCCTGGATCTCATCTTCCGTCCCGGGTTTTCCACCCGCGACGCCGTCTCCGAGGTCTCCGGTCGCGGCGTCGGCATGGACGTGGTGCGCTCCAAGATCGTCGAACTCAACGGCAGCGTCGAGATCATGTCGGAGGTTGGCGTCGGCTCGACCTTCCTGATCCGGCTGCCGCTGACGCTGGCGATCCTGCCGGCGCTGATGGTG
>NZ_CAXFCL010000357.1:0-4611 GCF_964000955.1 uncultured Abyssibacter sp. | reverse complement strand
CGCTTCGCGCAGTCGACAGTCCGAAAGTGCGGACATTCGGACAGCCTCATGTCCGAACCGCGACTAAATCAGTGTTTCCCTAGCTGTCGGGCGACGACGAGGCCTTGAGCTGCCGGCGCACATACAAGGTCTTGTGTATGCGGGCGATGCGGCGTCCATCGCCGTCGAGGACGCGGACCGTCCGTTCGGGTGATACCGAGCGGGCGCCCGCGTCCAACGCGTCGCGGATCTCGTCGATCTCTTGATCGCTCCACTCGAAGCGCGCATGGACGGGACCGCGACCCGGTCGCAGAAAGTCGATCGTGGCGCCCTTGTCCCAGACCTCGTGACCGGGGCCTAGGCGTGCGACAAGCAGCAGGACCAGGTGCGGATCGCACATGGAATAGAGACTGCCGCCGAAGTGCGTGCCAAACGCGTTGCGGTTGTACCAGCGCAAGTCCATCCGTACCTCCATGGACGAAAAATCCGGTGCCAGCGACGTCACGCGAATCCCGGTCCCCCAGTACGGCGGATAGATGTTCAAAAAGGTTTTGAACAAGCGGGGATACTTGTAGAGTCTGTTTGACATCGCGACTGCCTGGTTGCGGGTGTCTCGGACACGCACTGTATTGGCTCGCCGCTTGCAAAGGAAACGCCGTGAAGCACAGCTCGGCTCAACGCGATCAGGTGTTTGTGACACCGGCCTACGACGCGGCCGTGGACTCGGTTTGCGCCGCGATTGCGCAGTGGCATCGTCAGGGCGCGACCGTGATCGGCCTCAGCGGCGCACAAGGAACGGGCAAGTCCACGCTGGCGGCGCACCTTCTTGATGCACTGGCTTCCCGTTTCGGCTTGCGCGGCTGCACGCTGAGCCTGGACGATCTCTACCTGACCCATTCCGCGCGTGTAGGCCTGAGCAAGCGGGTGCACCCGCTGTTCATCACGCGGGGCGTGCCGGGAACCCACGACCCGATGATGGGCCTGGCGATCATGCGCACCTTGCTGGCGGCCGATTCGGATACCGAGGTCGCCGTGCCCCGTTTCGTGAAGGCCATCGACGATCGTGCACCGCTGTCCGAGTGGCACCGGGTCCGTGGTCCGGTGGACATCGTGCTGTTCGAGGGCTGGTGCCTGGGCGTCGGGCCGGTGGAACCGGATGAGGACGGTGCGCCGATCAATGCGCTGGAAGCCGAGGAGGATGCCGAGGGACTCTGGCGCGCTTACATCGAACGTGAACTCCGCGGCTCCTACGCCGAGCTGTTTGCCCGCATGGACCGGCTGGTGTTTCTCCAGGTCCCGGATTTCGAGCAGGTGGCGGTCTGGCGCGGGCAGCAGGAGGCCGAGAACGCGCGCCAGGTGGAAGGCGCCCAGCCGATGACGCCGGAGGCGTTGCATCGCTTCATCAGCCACTATGAGCGGTTGACTCGCCGGGCGCTGGCGACCCTGCCCGATCGCTGCGATGCGCTGATCACGATTTCGCGCGATCACGTGTTCGAGCAGGTGGACGTGCGTTCGTGACGCCGGTGCCGCCGGCCGTGGTCTTCACGGATCTCGATGGCACCCTGCTCGGACATCACGATTACAGTGTCGATGGTGCCTTGCCGGGTCTTGAGCGCTGCGCCGCACTGGGTGTGCCGGTAATCCCGACGACCAGCAAGACCGCCGCCGAGACCGGGGCGCTGATGCGCCGGCTGCAACTCGACTGGGCCTGCATCGTCGAGAACGGAAGCGCCGCCATCCTGCCCGGACATTCGCCGTGGGCGGCCTCCCTGCCCCATACCAGCGCACTTTGTTTCGGCATCCGGCGTGAGCAGATCGGTGACGTGCTGGGGCGCCTACGCGCCGAGACCGGCGCCCGCTTCACCGCGTTTAGCGAAATGAGCCACGAACGCATTGCCGAACTCACCGGCCTGTCGCTGGCCGATGCCGCCCAGGCCGCGGCGCGCGACTATTCCGAGCCACTGCACTGGGAAGACACGGCCGAGCAGCTGGAGGCCTTCGAAGCCGCGGTGCTGGCAGCCGGCCTGCAATGCCTGCGCGGTGGTCGCTTTGTTCACGTGCTTGGGCGTACCGACAAGGGCAAGGCCGCACGGGCGTTGCTGGACGCTGTCGGCCTGACGCGTTGCCCGATGATTGCGCTGGGCGACGCGGGCAACGACGAGGCCCTGATCGCCGCCGCGGATGTCGGCGTCTGGGTGCGTTCGCCGCGCGGTTCGGCTCCGCCCACTCAGGCCCGCCGCCTGACCCTGCATACACGAGCGCTCGCCCCGAGCGGCTGGACCGAAGGCGTGAACGCCGCACTGAATGCCTGCATTGGAGACGATCGCGAGTCCGCGCGCGGAATCGCCTGACCACTATGAGTGATTTTTTTCAGAACGGTGTCATCACGACGCTGCACCAATTGCGTCACCGCCCCATTGAAGAGGTGGAAAGCGAGTTGCTGGAGTTCGCGCAGACCCGGCCGCTGTCGCTGGTGCTGCCCTGCCTGGTCGACGAGCTGTCACGCCCCGCGCTGCAGACCATCGTGGCCGAGATCGCCAAGGCGCCGTATCTGAGCCAGATTGTTGTCGGCCTGGACGGGGCCGACGAGGCCGGCTATCGGGCCGCCCGCAAGTTCTTCGCGCAACTGCCTCAGAACACCCGCGTCATCTGGAACGACGGCCCGCGTCTGCAGGCCCTGGACGCCCGTCTGCGGGCGGAAATGCTCGCGCCGGAGACACGCGGAAAGGGCTGCAACGTGTGGTATTCGCTGGGGTACATCCTGACCCACGGCGAAACCTACACCGGTGCCGTGGCGTTGCACGACTGCGACATCCTCGATTACGACCGCACGATGCTCGCGCGGCTGCTCTACCCGGTTGCGAACAACAACTTCAGCTACGAGTTCTGCAAGGGCTACTACGCGCGCATCGGCCAGCAGCGAATCAACGGTCGAGTCTGCCGCCTGCTGCTGACGCCACTGATCCGCACGCTGCGCAAGATTTTCGGGCCGCTGGATTATCTGGAATACCTGGACAGCTTTCGCTACGCGCTGGCCGGTGAGTTCTCGCTGCGCACCGGCGTGCTGTCCGACCTGCGCATCCCCACGGACTGGGGGCTGGAGATCGGCGTGCTGTCGGAGATGTTCCGCAACTACTCGACCAACCGCCTGTGTCAGATCGACATCGCCGATCAGTACGATCACAAGCACAAGGCGCTGTCGGCACATGATGACAGCGGTGGCCTGGCGAAGATGTCCATCGACATCATCAAGGCGATCTACCGCAAGCTCGCGACCAACGGTGTGGTCTTCACCACGGAAAGCTTTCGCTCGATCAAGGCGACCTATTACCGGGTGGCGCTGGATTTTGTCAGCATGTACGCAGCCGACGCCCGCGTGAACGGTTTGAGTTTCGACAACCACCGGGAGGAACAGGCAGTGGAGCTGTTTGCGCAGAATATCGTCAAGGCCGGGGAGATCTTTCTGAAGAATCCGATGGAAACCCCGTTCATTCCGAGCTGGAGCCGCGTGCGATCGGCGCTGCCCGACGTGCTGGACGAGCTCTCCGACGCCATCGAGGCGGATCATGTCGACTATGGCTGAACCGACCCCCTGGCGGTTGCGTGATCGGTTGCACGATCACATCCGCCTGCTCTATCCGGACGCGGATACCGGTTCGCTGGTCGAGGCCTGCATGGCCGCCATGCGCCTGGATCCGGAAACACCGACACCGGAGGCCCGGCGCAACCTTTGGAGCGAGGCCGATTCGGTGGTGATCACCTACGGTGACACGATCACCGAACCCGAGGCGCATCCGCTGGACAGTCTGGCCGGGTTCATGCGCGACCGCCTGAGCGGCACGGTGTCGGCCGTGCACATCCTGCCGTTCTATCCCTGGACGTCCGATGACGGTTTCGCGGTTTCCGACTACGGCGTCGTTCATCCGGATCTGGGCGACTGGGACGACATCCGCCAGATCAGCCAGGATTTTCGTGTCATGGGCGATTGCGTGATCAATCACTGCTCCGCATCGCACCAGTGGTTCAAGAACTACCAGCAAGGCGTGGCGCCGGGTGTCGGCTACTTCGTCGAGGCGGATCCCGGCGAGGATCTCAGCGCCGTGGCGCGGCCGCGCACCTCGTCCCTGCTCCTGCCGGTGGACACCCGGCAGGGGCTGCGACATGTCTGGTGCACCTTCGGTCATGACCAGATCGACCTGAATTTCGCCAATCCCGAACTAATGCTGGAGGTGATCCGCCTGTTCCGGCTCTACCTGAATCGCGGCGTCAAGGCGTTTCGCCTGGATGCCGTGGGTTATGTCTGGAAGGAGCGCGGCACCAGCTGCCTGAATCTGCCGGGTGCGCACGAGGTCGTGCGACTGCTGCGCACCCTGGTGGAACACGCCGAGCCGGACGCGTGGATCATCACCGAGACCAACGTTCCGATCTTCGAGAACCTCGCCTATTTCGGCAATGCCAACGAAGCGCACCTGATCTACAACTTTTCCCTGCCGCCGCTGCTGCTGCACGCGCTTTGCACCGGTAACAGCCGCTATCTGCGCGCATGGATGATGAGCATGCCCCCGGCGCGGGATGGCACGACCTACTTCAACTTTCTTGCCTCCCATGACGGGATCGGACTGAGGCCGGTGG
>NZ_CAXFCL010000356.1:0-23278 GCF_964000955.1 uncultured Abyssibacter sp. | reverse complement strand
TGGAGTCGGCTGCGGCCTTCGAGCGGATTGCCGATGCGCTGGAAGCGGACGGCAGAGGCCGGCGCCGCATCAACTTCCGCCTGCGGGACTGGGGCGTGTCACGTCAGCGCTACTGGGGCTGCCCGATTCCGGTGATCCGCGAGGCCGATGGCTCGCTCACGCCGGTACCGGACGCCGATCTGCCGGTGGTGCTGCCCGAGGATCTGGCGCCCGACGGCAGCGGCTCGCCACTGAAGGGACACAGCCCGTTCACCGACGTGACATCGCCGAAAACCGGCGAGGCCGCGCAGCGCGAAACGGATACCTTCGACACCTTTTTCGAGTCCTCCTGGTACTACGCGCGCTTTTGCTGCCCGGGTCTGGACACGGCGATGCTGGATGACCGCGCCGACTACTGGCTGCCGGTGGATCAGTACATCGGGGGCGTCGAGCACGCGACCATGCACCTGATCTACTCGCGCTTTTTCCACAAGGTGATGCGTGATGTGGGTCTGGTGCAGTCCGACGAGCCGTTCAAGCGCTATCTGCCGCAGGGCATGGTGCTGGCCGAGTGCTTTTATCGTGAGTCCGCCGACGGCAAGAAGACCTATTTCGCGCCGGACGAGGTCCGCATCGAACGCGACGACAAGGGCCGTGTGACCAAGGCCGTGGCCATCGCTGACGGCGAGCCGGTGATCGTCGGCGCTCTGGAGAAGATGTCCAAGTCCAAGCGCAACGGTGTGGACCCGCGGACGGCGATCGACCAGGTCGGTGCCGACGCCGTGCGTCTGTTCATGATGTTCGCAGCACCGCCGGATCAGACCCTGGTCTGGTCGGATGCCGGTCTGGAGGGCGCGAGCCGCTTCCTGGGCCGCTACTGGCGGCTGGTGCAGGCGGTGGTGGCCGGCGAGCCGGCCGGTCAGGGCCAGGTGTCGGCCACCGAGGCGCGCCGCAAGCTGCACGAGACCATTGGCAAGGTGACCGATGACATCGATCGCCGGCAGGCCTTCAATACCGCGATCGCCGCGATGATGGAACTGACCAATCTGCTCTACAAGGTCGGTGACGATGACGGTGTGTTGCGTGAGTCCGCGCTGGCGCTGACCCAGATGCTCAACCCCTTCGCGCCGCACATCACCCGCGCCTGCTGGCAGGCGCTGGGGCAGACCGGGGCGATCGAGGACGCCGCCTGGCCGGAGGCCGATGCCTCGCTGCTGGTCGCCGAAGCGATCACGCTGAGTGTGCAGGTCAACGGCAAGATGCGCGGCCGCATCGAGGTGCCGGCCGAAGCCGACGAGGACCAGCTCAGGGCTGTCGCGCTGGCGGACGACAACGTCGCCCGTTTCGTCGACGGCAAACCGCTGCGCCGTTTCATCGTCGTGCCGGGCAAGCTGGTCAATATCGTTGTCTAGACTCGGTCCAATCGCGTTGCTGCTGGCGGCGGGCCTCACGGCCTGCGGCTTTCAGCTGCGCGGCGGGCGACCGCTGCCGGACGTGCTGCGCAGCGTGTTCATCGAGGTGAACCAGGACTACCGGACGCTGGAGCCGCCCATCGTCGCCTCGCTGCGTTCAGCGCTGCGGGCCCGTGGCGCGGAAGTGCAGCGCAAGGCGCGTGACGCGCGGGCCAGCCTGGTCATCGAGCAACTCGACGAGCGGCGGCAGGTGATTTCGGTGGGCGCGGATGGCAAGGCCATCGAATACGAACTCACGACCACGATCCAGTACACGGTGAAGGCCGATGGCGAGACGGTGCTGCCACAGCAGACGCTGTCACTGTCGCGGGACTACAGCTTCAATGCCGACGCGGTCCTTGCCAAGGAAGCCGAGGAACTGAAACTGCGCGAGGCGATCCAGGCCGAGCTGGCGGAACTGATGATGCTGCGGCTGGAGGCGTCGCTGATGATGCCCGGCACGACGTCGGAGTCCCTCAGGCCGAGCGTGGACCAGAGGCCGCCGTCGGAGCCGCGCTGATCATGGCTTGAGCCCGGGTCGCGCGGTTCGGTCTCAGGGTGAACAGGCAGCGGGATTTCGAGCGGGCCGACGTGCATTCGTATAATGCGGGTCGCCGCAAGCGACTCGGTTTGTCCGACAAGGGCGGGGTTTCCCGTCGGTGGTTGGAATCAATCTCCCCGTTACGCGGTCTACCCGACGATTCCCCCAGACCTGATAGAGAGAAACCAGACAATGATTGAACGCGCAGGGATGCTTGTGACCGGCCTGTTGACGCTCGCCTTCACCGGAGTCGCGCAGGCGGCGATCGGCGGCAAGGCCGAGCTGGGGGTGCTCAAGACCAGTGGCAACTCGCAGTCACAGAGCATCAACGCGTCGCTGGCGCTTCAGCATGAACTCGGGCGCTGGGAGAACCAGTTCACCGCCACCGTGTTCACGGCCGAGGAGGACGACGAGCAGAACGCCGAGCGTTATTCCTCCACGTTCAAGACCAGCTTCGACTTCACTGAATTCAATTATCTGTTCGCCAACCTGTCCTACGAGAAGGACCTGTTCGGCGGTGTTCGCGAGCGCACGACGGAGACCGTCGGTTACGGTCGTCGCCTGCTCAAGAGCGATCGCAACGAGCTGAACGTGGAACTGGGCGCCGGTGCGCGTCAGCAGGAATCGCAGAAGCCCGAATCGCTGCGCGAGAGCGATGCGATCGTTCGGGGTGCGCTGCTCTATCAGTTCGAGATCAGCGAAACCTCCGAATTCACGCAGAAGTTTCTGACCGAGTCGGGTGACGAGAACACCTACAGCGAGTCCATCACCGGTCTCAAGCTGACCATCATCGGCCCGACCTTCGCCGGCATCACCTATACCGTCAAGCACAACAGCACCGTGCCGGATGATCGCAAGAAGACGGATACCTATCTGTCGGTGTCGCTGTCCTACGAGTTCGGCAAGGACAACCCATGAGTTTCTACAAGCATCACATCTTCTTCTGCTGCAATCTGAGGGATGGCGGTGACCGTCCCAGCTGCCAGGAGAACGATGCCGACCACTTCCGCGACTACGTCAAGAAGAAGGTCAAGGCCGAAGGCCTGTCCGGTCCGGGGCAGGTCCGTGTCAACCAGGCGGGCTGCCTGGATCGCTGCGAACTGGGGCCTGTCGCGGTCGTCTATCCGGACGAGACCTGGTACACCTACATCGACGAGTCCGATCTCGATGAGATCATCGAGTCGCACCTGAAGAACGGTCAGCCCGTGGAGCGGTTGAAAATCTAGCTGGACAGGACCGTTCGGCCCGTCGGTCGGCGTCTCAAAACTTCGACGCTCAGGCGGTTGCGCATCGGCACCGCCTCGGCTAATATTTCGCGCCCTTTCAGCCGGGGACCCCGGTTGGAATCCTATTGAATTCCGGAATTGCAGCATGAAAACCTTTTCCGCCAAGCCGGCCGAGGTCAAGCGCGACTGGTTCGTCGTCGACGCCTCTGACAAGACATTGGGTCGCCTTGCCAGCGAAATCGCCAATCGGTTGCGCGGCAAGCACAAGGCTATCTATACCCCGCATGTCGACACCGGGGACTACATCGTCGTTGTCAACGCCGAGAAGGTCCGTACCACCGGCAACAAGCTGCTTGGTAAGACCTACTACCGTCACACCGGTTACCCGGGTGGCATCAAGGCCACGACACTGCAGAAAATGCTCGAAACGCACCCTGAGCGCGTCATCGAGTCTGCGGTCAAGGGCATGATGCCGAAGAACCCGCTGGGCCGTGCGATGTTCAAGAAACTCAAGGTGTATGCGGGTGCCGAGCATCCTCACACCGCCCAGCAGCCGATTACTCTCGAGCTTTAAGTCATGGCAGATACGCAGAACTACGGCACCGGCCGTCGCAAGACCGCGACCGCTCGCGTCTTCCTGAAGCCGGGCTCCGGCCAGATCACCATCAACGGCAAGGCCGTCGAAGACTACTTCGGCCGTGAGACCTCGCAGATGGTGGTTCGCCAGCCGCTGGAAGTCACCGAGTCCGTCGACCGCTTCGACATCAAGGTCACCGTCGCTGGCGGTGGTCCGGGTGGACAGGCTGGCGCCGTGCGTCACGGCATCACCCGCGCCCTGATCGATTACGACGAGGAAAACCGCAAGCCGCTGCGCGTGGCTGGCCTCGTCACCCGTGACGATCGTCAGGTCGAGCGCAAGAAGGTTGGTCTGCACAAGGCTCGCAAGCGCCCGCAGTTCTCCAAGCGCTGATTTGGGCGGATCTTTTCGCGCGACTCTGCGTTGCGTGATTGGCTGCGCTGCTCACGTATTGATGTACGCTCCGCTGCTCGCCAATCCCGCGCCTTGATTCGCACGAAAATCTCTCGCCCAAATCCTTTGAGTTTGGGACGAGAGCGGGGCGGCGCTAGAATTGCCGGCCCAACGATCACCAAGTGGGGGATCGTCTAACGGTAGGACTACGGACTCTGACTCCGTCAATCCAGGTTCGAATCCTGGTCCCCCAGCCATCTTCAGACAAAAGCCCGCCTTGAGCGGGCTTTTGTTTTGATGCGGTTGGTGCGGGTTCGCGACGGTTACCTTTGTCTTCCAGCCACGACTCCGCCGTCACACAGAATGTCGACGCCGGTGATGTAGCTCGCTTCCGAACTCGCACAGAACGCGATCAGGGCGGCGATTTCCTCGGGTCTGCCCGGGCGCTTGAGCGCTGCGGTCTTGAGCATGTCGGCGGCGCCGCTCTTCTCCTCCAGCCGGCCCATCTCGGTGTCGAAGGTGCCGGGGGAGACGGAGAGGATTCGGGCACCTTTTTCGCCGAATCGGCCCGCGCTGGCCTGGCAGTACCATTGCACGAAGCGCTTGCTGACCGCGTAGGCCATGCCGGTGCGGTACAGGCCGTTGGGCATCAGTCTTACCCGCGACATGATCTTCCTGATCAGCCGATCGGGCTGGGTGAAGGCGTTTGCGAAGGCGCGTTTCGGGACCAGCAGGTCTGGCAGCAGATAGGCGGACATGGAGGAGACGTGGACCAGCGCCGATCCCTCGGAGGCCATCGGGTGGAAGGCTTCGCTGATGTGGATGGTTCCGAGTGCGTTGACTCGGAGAATGGTTTCCGCATCGGCCATCTGCGGGCTCAGTCCCGCCGTATGGATCACGGTGCTCACCGGCCCCAGAGTCGCGGCCTGATTGAACAGGGCGTCAACCGAGTTGCGGTCGGTGACGTCGCAGACGACCGCCCGGCTGGCGATGTCCTGCTCGCCCAGGGATGCGACTGCGGCGTCCAGCCGCTCAGGCTTTACGTCGCTGATCACGATCCGGTGGGTGGCGCCCAGCCGTCTGGCCGTCGCCAGCCCCATTCCGCCCGCACCGCCGGTGATGATGGCAACTGTCTGCATCGTTCAGATTCCGAGTCCTGATCGTCCGCAAGTCTAACGATCCTGTTTGAGCTAGTGGCAGGGTTGCGGCCAGGGGCAAGGCGGCGAGCAGGTGCAGTGACTTGGCGGCAACAAACGGATCGCTTGCCGGTTCCCGGCTTGCCCCTGTCGGCATTCGCGGTCAGGATTCCGGGCTTCTGTCTTGAGGTCACGTTCGCCGGATCGCATGTCTGGGCGAGGCGTGCGACTGACCGCCAACATTCGGAAATCACATGGCCGAAATCACCTTGAATACCTCGTTCACGTTGTCCAACGGCACGGTTGTTCCAAATCGCATTGCCAAGTCCGCGATGAGCGAGGCGCTGGGTACGGCGGACAATCGTGTGACGGACGAGCTGGTGGAGCTCTATCGGCGCTGGGGAGCCGGCGGTACCGGTCTGCTGATCACCGGCAACGTGATGATCGATCGCAAGGCGCTGGGCGAGCCCGGAAACGTCGTGATTGAGGACGAGCGGGATCTGGACAAGCTTGCCGCCTGGGCCGAGGCCGGCAAGGCGCAAGGCGCGCAGATCTGGGTGCAGCTCAATCATCCAGGTCGCCAATGTCCCAAGGGCTTGAACGAGGAGACCGTCGCGCCGTCGCCGGTCCCGTTCAACAAGTCCATGCAGGCGTATTTCGAAACGCCGCGCGAGCTGACCGGAGAGGAGATCGAGGACATCATCGCCCGCTTCGGGCGCGCGGCGGGCATTTGCTACAAGGCCGGTTTTACGGGCGTGCAGATTCACGGCGCGCACGGGTATCTCGTGAGCCAGTTTCTGTCGCCCAAGACCAATCAGCGCACTGATGAGTGGGGCGGCAGCGCCGAGGCCCGTCGTCACTTCGTGTTGCGCGTGCTGGCGGCGATGCGCGGGGCGACCGCCCCGGATTTCCCTATTGGCATCAAGCTGAATTCGGCCGATTTCCAGCGGGGTGGCTTCACCGAGGACGAATCGCTGGACGTGATGGCGGCACTGGCTGACGCCGGCATCGCGCTGATCGAGATCTCCGGCGGGACCTACGAGGCGCCCGCGATGACAGGTGCGCGCGCCTCCACCCGTGAGCGTGAGGCGTATTTCCTGGACTTTGCCGACAAGGTGCGCGCGCGCATCACCGGCACGCCGCTGATGGTGACGGGCGGATTCCGCACCCATGCCGGCATGACGGCGGCGCTGGCGTCCGGATCGCTGGATCTGTGCGGCATCGCGCGCCTGCTGGCGATCGAGCCTGATGTCTCGAAGCGCCTGCTGGCCGGTCAGGATCCGTTGCAGACGGTGCGTCCGATCAAGACCGGGATCGGGCCCGTGGATCGCATGGCGATCATGGAGGTCACCTGGTACACCCGGCAGTTGCGGCGTATCGGCCGTGGCAAGGCGCCCAAGCCGGGGGAATCCGGGCTGAAGGCGTTCCTCTGCAGTCTCGTTGATACCGCGTCCGGCATGCGGCGGACGAGGCGATTGCGCGCGAGCGGCTGACAGCGGGGATCAGATCCGAACGGCGGCCCACTGTTGAGGAAATACGCAGTCGCCCCGGTCCCGCACCGCATTGCGGATTTGCTCGATAGTCCCGCCGGTACATAATGGATATTCGCGAGGCGGCTGATGCCTCGCCGGATACTCCTATGGCAGACGTACCAGCAGCAGAGGACGAGCAGGTCGGCTTCGACATCTCGGCCGCAATCTCACGGATCGAACGTCCGGATCTTCAGGGCGGCGGCACGCGCTGGACGCTGCCTCGTGGCGTGCACAAGCTGTCGCAGGCCGAGGTGGAATCGTCTCAGCGCGCGCGCATTTTCTACGGCGTCGTGCATTCCGTGGCACGCAAGGGATACACGGCGACGACCATCGCTGATATCTGTGGGCTCGCCAAGCTGTCGAAGACGACGTTCTACCAGCTGTTTCCGGACAAGGAAGCCGCCTTTCTCGCTGGCTACGAAGCCGCCCACCTGGAACTGGTGACCCTGCTCACGCAGCATCGTCTGCATGTCGGTAGCTGGAGCGACCGCATGCGGCAGGAGCTGCGGATTTATCTGGCGTTCAATCTGAACAATCCGGCACTGGCCAAGTGCTTTCTGCTCGAGATTCACGCGGCCGGCGCACGCGCATGGGGAAAGCGTGACTGGGGGCATGAGCAGTTCGCCGAGATGCATCGAATGCTGTACGAGCGCCGTCGTCAGGCCACCCCCGGGCTGCCGGACCTGCCGCAGGAGATCTTTCTCGCCGTCATCGCGGCGATCGAGGAACTCGTGTGCACCTATCTGCGTCGTGATCAGGAGGCGGAGATCATGGAGCTGTTGCCGCGTGCGCTGTTCCTGACCGAATCGATCTACAGCGGCCACCCGCCGGCCGTGGCCGCCCTTCAGCTTGCGATGGACTGAAGCGGTTCCGTCTGTTGCCGCAGGGCGGGTGGGGGCGTGTTGGCGTCCCGGGCGCGCGACTGGATTCGTGCTTCCCAGTCGGCGCGAACCTGTTGCTCCGGTCGCATCCACACCGCCCAGCTCAATGCCTGCAAGCCGGGCATGTCCCGCAGCAGCGCGCGCCAATCCTCGTCGTCGAGTGCGTCCGGGCCGTCCTCCAGTGCGCGGCGGGCGGCGTCGTTCAGTCGCTCCCTGATCGGGGAATGTCGTGAACGGGTGTCCGGTGACATGGTCCAGTGGATGGCCCAGATGACTGGATCGGCGATGGCGTCCATGGCGCGGGCCCGCCCGGCTAGTCCGACGGTTTCCGCGCGTGCGACGTCCTCGTTGGTCCACGCCAGTACGTCCGGCGCATTGGTCTCCTCGGGTGTCAGGTACAGCTTCAGCAGGCGGGCGAGCCGGCCCATCGGCCGGCTGCCGGACAGCGCCGCGACGGGAATGCTGAGAATGATCGGGCCGAGGACCGGAATGGCCCACCAGAGATACTGCGGACTCAGCCACCACAGGTAGCCGCCAGCGCCGGCCGCGACCACGGTGGGCAGCGCGAACAGGCGGATGGCGCCACCCCAGGGCAGGGCACCATCCGCCCGCGACTGACCGCCCCAGTTGGTCTTCAGACCGAACAGGGCGGACAGCACGAAACCGGTATGCGCCACCATCCGTAGCGGCGCGTAGAGGCTGGAGATCAGCACCTCGGTGATCACCGACATCAGCAGCGCGATCATGCCGCCGAATCCGCGTGACTGTCCGCGGAGGATCAGCAGCAGAGCGGCGAAGAACTTGGGTGCGATCAGGATGGCCATGGTCGACGCGAACAGGCTCAGCGCCAGTTCGGGCTGCCAGATCGGCCATTCCGGGAACAGGACCCGCTGGTCCGGAAAATACTCGGGTTCCACCAGCGTCTCGATCGACAGCTGGATCGTGGTCGCCACCAGGAACAAGAACCACAGCGGGGCCGACAGGTACGCCATCGCGCCGACCAGGAAGCCCGCGCGGTGGGCCGGGTGCAGGCCCGGCGTGTTGAACAGGCGCAGGTGCTGCAGATTGCCCTCGCACCAGCGCCGGTCGCGCTCCAGCTCCTCGATCAGGTTGGGAGGTGGTTCCTCGAAGCTCCCCGCCAGGTCGTAGGCGATCCAGACCTCCCAGCCGGCGCGCCGCATGTAGGCAGCCTCGACGAAATCGTGGCTGAGGATTGCACCGCCCAGCGGACCGCCTCCCATGCGTGGCAGGCCGCAGTACTTGATGAAGGGCGCCAGCCGGATCAGCGCATTGTGGCCCCAGTACTGCGCCTCGCTGAGTTGCCAGTAGTGCAGCCCGGCGGAGAACACGGGCGAGTAGACGCGGGATGCGAACTGCTGCACCCGCGCGAACAGCGTGCCGCGATTGGACGGGATGGGCGCGGTCTGAACGATGCCGACCTGCGGTGAGGTGTCGAGAATGCCGACCAGGTTTTCCAGGCAGTGGCCCTGGAGCACGCTGTCGGCGTCCAGCACCATCATGTAGTCGTAGCGACCGCCCCAGCGGCGGCAGAAGTCCGCGATGTTGCCGGTCTTGCGATTGATGCGGTGACGGCGACGGCGGTAGTGCACCCGCCCGGCCATGCCGAGATCGCGGATCAGTTCGGCCCAGGCCACTTCTTCCTGCACCTGCGTGTCGGGATCCGTGCTGTCGCTGAGAATGAAGTAGTGCACGCGGTCGCCCAGGCGACCGTCCTGGATCGAACGGATGGTCGCGCGCAATCCGGCGTAGACGCGATTCACCGGCTCGTTGTAGATCGGCATGACCATCGCGATTCGGGTTTCGCTGTCCGGCAGCTCGTCGGGAATCCGCCGGCTGATACGGAAGCGGTCTATGCCGGTGAGGCACAGGATGGTGCCTGCGATGGCGGTCCAGAAGCCGATCGAGACCCAGAAGAACAGCGCGCCGAACAGCAGGCCGATGACCAGTTCCAGGCCGCGCTCGCCCTGGTGGGGCAGCAGCCCGATGAAGTAGACACTGGCGAAGATGGTCTGTGCCGCCGCCAGTCCGAGCAGCAGTAGCCGGCGCCAGGTCATGATCAGTCGTTCCGATAGCGGACGGCCCGAGCGTGGTGGCGTATCCGGCATGCGCGGCGCCATCGGTGTGCGCCGCAGTGCGGGCATGGACACCAGCTTGAGTCGGGGCCACTGGTCGATGCCGTCCCGCGCGTCGGCGCCGAACCATCGCATCACGGTCCCGGCGGCGAGCTCGGCGAGGGCGGAGAAGCGCGGTGGTCGCCCGTTGCGGCTGCGTGCGCGTAGCGCGGCGCGGTGGCTTTGCGTCGTATCGTTCGGACGATCGGCCATCAGGTGGCCGGTTCCGTGTAGGTCCACACTTCGCTCAGTGGCTGCTGGTCCGGTGTCACGAGGCGAGCGCGCAGTTCGGCCGGCTTTTCCGAATCCGGTTTGAGCTTGCCGCGGATGACCAGGCGCCATCCGCCGGTCTCGCGGTTGCGGAACGCGATCTGTTCGGCGACGACGAAGTGAGGTGGGAAGCTGACATCCGCATTCACCTGAGCGTCCGTGGGCAACTCGCTCAACGCATCGCCGGCAAAATCGATCACATAGCGGTGGTTGCCTTCCGGATTCCCCGCGCGGGCGATGCGCGTGCCGATCACGCGCCCGTAGTCCGGCCCGGCGAGTTCATCATGCTGCCAGTGAATGCTGTATTCGACTTTCAGCGGCTGGTCGGCGGGGAGCCCGTCTTTCGGGCGCCAGTACGCGACGATGTTGTCGTTCACCTCGTTCCGGGTCGGGATCTGCACAAGTTCCACCGCACCCTCGCCCCAATCGCCGATGGGTTCGATCCAGGCGCTGGGCCGCTGGTGGTAGTGAGCCTCCAGATCCTGGTAGCTGGTGAAGTCGCGATCACGTTGCATCAGGCCGAATCCATGCAAATCCTTCGCCTGAAAGGCGTTGATCGACAACTGCTTGGGATTGACCAGGCCGCGCCAAAGCCATTCGTCCCCGGCATGGATCAGCAGGCCGTCCGAATCATGCACCTCGGGTCGGAAGTCATTGCGCGGCCGCGGGACGTCCTCGCCGTAGTGAAACATGCTGGTCAGCGGAGCGATGCCGAGCTTGGCGAACTCGCCGCGCCGGAACAGCGTCGCCGTCACCCGGGTCTTGGTGGTCGTGCCGGGGGTCACCAGAAAGCTGTAGGCGCCGGTGACGCTCTCGCTTTCCAGCAGCGCATGGATGCGGAACTGGTGGGCATCGCGACGGGGCCACTCGATCCAGAACTTGGTGAAGACCGGAAACTCCTCGCCGGATCGCTCGCCCGTATCGATGGCCAGGCCGCGGGCCGACAGGCCCAGCCACTGTCCGGCGCCCAGTGAACGGAAATAGCTGGCGCCGTGAAAGATGATCAGCTCGTCCTTGTAGTCCTCGCGGTTCAGCGGGTAATGCAGCCGGAAACCGGAAAAGCCCATGGACTTGTCGATGTCGGTCGGCGTCGGGTTGCTGCCGTAGTCGAACAGGTCGGGGGAGTAGTCCACACGCTGCACGCCATCGGACGTCAGCAGGTTGATCTCGACCGGGGTGTCGTAATAGAGGCCCAGGTGAAAGAACTGCGCCTCGACCGGCAGGCCGGCATTGCGCCACACGGCCTTGGCTGGCCGGAAGCGGATATCGCGATAGGCGTCATAGTCCAGGCCCTGCAGAGCTGGTGGCAGTTCAACCTTGCGCGGCTCGTAGGGCTCTTTGGACAAAGCCTGGGCATGGGCGACCAGCGACGCGTAGTCGGTGACCTCCGCGGCCTGCGATACGCCGGCCGTCGACAACATGACGGCGATGGCGACGAGCAGGGTTGTGACGGGCTGAGTGCGTGACCGCCCTCGTCGATCGGCCCTGGGCATGATGTGGTCCTTTCTTCCCTGAAAACGACATGCCCCCTCCCACCTGATGGGAACCCCGGAGACGCGACAAGTTCCCCGCCCGGTCCGTGGCGCGTGACGCGTTGCGTCAATCCAGCGTGAGCAGGTTCGCGTTGCCGCCGACTGCCGCGGTGTTGATGGTCAGCGTGCGCTCGGTCGTGAGCCGGCGCAGGTAGTCGGGACCGCCCGCCTTGGGTCCGGTACCGGACAGCCCCTCGCCGCCGAAAGGCTGGACCCCGACGACGGCCCCGACCATGTTGCGGTTGATGTAGCAGTTGCCGACCTGTGCCCGCTCGCTGATGTGCTTCCAGGTGCTTTCGATGCGGCTGTGAACGCCGAGGGTCAGTCCGAAGCCCAGCGCATTGATCTCGTCGACCAGTCGGTCGAGATGCTCGTCGTCGTAGCGCAGCACATGCAGCACCGGCCCGAACACCTCTCCGCCGATCCGCGCCAGCGAGTCGA
Organism: uncultured Abyssibacter sp.; assembly: GCF_964000955.1. Classification (NCBI taxonomy): domain Bacteria; kingdom Pseudomonadati; phylum Pseudomonadota; class Gammaproteobacteria; order Chromatiales; family Oceanococcaceae; genus Abyssibacter; species uncultured Abyssibacter sp. Next base: position 11,187 of record NZ_CAXFCL010000356.1, on the reverse strand, counting down.
CTTCGTAGGCCACGGGGGGGAAATAGTGGCCTGATGCGTTGGCGCCGGGGACAGCTGCGATACGCCTGGCTTCGCGGTCCATGCGTTCACGATGCGCGCGCAGGCGCCCCAGGGCCTCGGTGTCGATCACCGGGCCGATGTCCGTGGAGAAGTCGCTCGGGTCGCCGATACGCAGCTCCTGCATCGCACCCGCCAGCATGGGCAGAATGCGTTCGGCGATGTCGTCCTGGATGCACAGCACACGCAGCGCCGAGCAGCGCTGTCCCGCGCTGCCGAAGGCGGACTGGATGACGTCCTTGACGACCTGCTCGGGCAGAGCCGAGGAGTCGACGATCATGGCGTTCAGGCCACCGGTCTCGGCGATCAGCGGCACGAGGGCGCCGTCCCGCTCCGCCAGTTGCCGGGCGATCAGGCGGGCCGTGTCCAGTGAACCGGTGAACAGCACGCCGGCCAGCCCGGTCATGCCGAGCAGGCTGGGGCCGATGGCCTCGCCGGTGCCGGGCAGCAGGTGGAGGACATCGGCAGGACATCCGGCCTGGCGGAAGATCCTGACCGCGGCATCCGCGATGAGCGTGGTCTGTTCCGCCGGCTTGGCGAGCACGCAGTTGCCGGTGACCAGCGCGGCCGCGACCTGGCCGGTGAAGATCGCCAGCGGAAAATTCCAAGGACTGATACAGGCGATCACGCCGCGCGGCGCGTGGCGCAGCAGATTGGTTTCGCCGGTGTAGCCCGGCAGACGCGCCGGTTCGCTCATCAATTCCCGTGCCCGGGCTGCGTAGTAGCGGCAGAAATCGGCCGCCTCGCGAACCTCGGCCTGGGCATCGGCGTAGGTCTTGCCGGCCTCGCGGACCAGCAGCGCCATCAGGTTGGCCCGCTGCGCTTCCAGGCCGTCTGCCATGGCTTCCAGTAGCCGGGCCCGTTCATCGACATCGGTGGTGCTCCACCGTTTAAATGCCGAACGGGCACGATCGGCGGCACGTTTCACATCATCCGGCGTGGCCGCATGCCAGGCGCCGACATGCCGCAGCAGGTTGGCGGGGCAGCTGACATTGATCCGTGGGCTGGTTGGTGTGTCTTCCCGCGGCGTGGGCGTCACCAGGGGTGGGGCCTGATCCAGCGCCAGGATGGCATCGGCGACCGGCACTCGGTCGGCCGCCACGGCTAGATTGATGCCGGAGGAGTTGGTCCGGTCGGGGTAGATGCCGGTCGGCAGGGGGATGCCCGGATGGGGTTTGCTGCTGACGCTGCGAAGCTCCGCGATCGGATCCTCGACGACTTCGTCCACCGGGATGGACTCATCCAGGATGCGGTTGACGAAGGATGTATTCGCGCCATTCTCCAGCAGGCGCCGCACGAGATAGGGGAGCAGATCCTCGTGCGAGCCGACCGGCGCGTACACGCGGCAGCCGACGTTCGGGTAGCGTTCGCGAACTTCCTCGTACAAGGCCTCGCCCATGCCGTGGAGGCGTTGGAATTCGTAGCTGTCGCGTGGGCGGTCGCGTTCGCCGTCATCCGCGAACGCGCGGATCGCGGCGACGGTGTGGGCGTTGTGGGTCGCGAACTGCGGGTAGATGACGTCACGCGCTCCAAGCAGGGCGCGGGCGCAGGCCAGGTAGGACACGTCGGTCGTGCACTTGCGAGTGAACACCGGATAGCCGGACAGGCCCTGTTCCTGCGAACGCTTGATCTCGGTGTCCCAGTAGGCGCCCTTGACCAGTCGGACCGGGATTCGCCGGCCCAGTTCGCGACCCAGGGCCACCAGCCATTCGATCTGTGGCAGCGCACGTTTCTGATAGGCCTGACAGGCCAGCCCCAGGCCGTCCCAGCTGCGGTTCGACGGATGCCGGTAGGCGGTCTCGAACACCGACATCGCCAACTCCAGGCGGTCCGCTTCCTCGGCATCGACCGTCAATCCGATGTTGGCTGTACGAGCGGCTTCGCACAGCGCCAGCAGTCTCTCGGGCAGGTCTCGCAGTACACGCTCGCGCTGGCTGTACTCGTAGCGTGGATGCAACGCGGAGAGCTTGACCGAGATGCCCGGTCCGCTGATGACGTCGCCGTTCTTGCCCAGGCCGTTGCCGATGGCCCGGATCGCCAGGATGTAGGCGTCGAAATACCGGTCCGCGTCGGCGGCGGTCAGTGCGGCCTCGCCAAGCATGTCGAAGGAATGCCGGATCTGGGGACTCCTGGCCTTGCCGGCGCGCTTGAGTGCGTCCTCGATCGTCCGTCCCATCACGAACTGGCTGCCCATCATCCGCATCGCCTGGCGTAGCGCCGTGCGGATCACGGGTTCCGAGCTGCCGGCGATGAGCTTGTCTAGCATGCCGCGCCAGGCCTTCGCATCCCGAGTCGGGACGCGAATGATCCGGCCGGTGAGCATCAGTCCCCAGGTGGAGGCGTTGACGAACAGCGACTCACTGCGGCCGAGGTGTGATTCCCAGTTCGCGTCACCGAGTTTGTCGGCGATGAGCTTTTCCGCGGTCTCCTCGTCCGGGATACGCAACAAGGCTTCGGCCAGGCACATCAGCAGCACGCCCTCGTCGGAGGACAGGTCGTACTCCTGCATGAAGGCATCCAGCGCCGACTGTTCATCCTTGCGTCGACGCACCCCCTCGACCAGGGTGGCCGCCTGCCCGCAGATGTTGAGCGCGGCCTCGTCCGACAGGGCGGCCGCGGTGATCAATTGCTCGACGGTTGCAGCCTCGTCGGCGAGATAGTGACGGTCGAGATCCTGGGGCACGGGCGGCTCTCACATAGATGTATGCGACATGGTAGTCCCGTGATGGCCGCTTCCGGAATCCGTGAATCTGACGATTTCAGGCATGAAAAAGGCCCCACCAGCTGGCTGGTGGGGCCCGAATCCTACGAAATGTCAGTCCTGACTAGTGCAGCCAGCGCCGACGGCGCAGTGCTGCCAGACCGCCCAGGGCGACCAGCACACCGCCGCCCAGGGCGCCGGAGCCACCGCTTCCGCCGGAATTGCCGTCATTGTCCACCACGGTGAACTGCAGCGAGCTGGACAGGTTGTTGTAGTTGTTGTCCGAGCTTTGCGTGCGGGCCGTGACCGTCAGCGTTTCGGTTTCCTGCTGCACGTCGTCATCAACCGCGATCAACTCCACCGTCTGGCTCACGTTCCAGTTGGACGGGGTGAAGACGAGGCGTGATGCGTCAGCCGGATTCGCCGTGCGCACGTTCAGTCGGGACGGTGTCTCGAAGCTGACGGTGACGTTTGCCGTCGGACGCGATGCCAGAACAACCGTCGCCGTGCCGGCCGTGCCGCCCTCGGTGACCGTCAGGCTGCTGCCGCTGGACTCGACGACAAACCCGACGTCGTCGTTGTCCTCGATCGACAGCGCGGCGCTTGACGGTGCGCCCAGCGGGGTGTCCTCGCCGCTGGAGGTCACGTTCGACAGGGTGATCACCACCGTTTCCGTGGCCTCGGCGATCGCATCCTCGGTCAACGTCACCCGGATCGCCTTCGGATCGGTATCACCATTGGCCCAGGTGATCGTGCCGTCGGCGAGGACGTAGTCGGTGCCGTTGATCGCGGAGCCGCCGCTGACCTCGTAGTCCACCGTTACCGCACCGGCGCCCATGCCGATCCGCAACACGGTGAGGTCCACGCTGCCATCGCCTTCATCGGCGGTGTAGGCGTCTCGTTCGAAACGGACCTGCGTCTCGTTGTCCTCAATCGTGACTTCGGCCGAGGCGGTATCACCCAGCAGCACGCGCGCGCCAGGCGTGGGTTCCGTCAGATCGACGGTGAACACCCGGTCGACGTTCAGCGTCGCATCGTCGTTGACATCAACGGTGAAGGACTTGGAGCCGGTTTCTCCATCCGCCCAGTTGAGCGTGCCGGTCGCGGCCGTGTAGTGGCTGGGTGCGGTGGCGGTGCCATCGACCGTCGAGTAGGTGACGGTCGCGGCGCCGGACGCCGAGCCCGAACGCGTGGCCGACAGCGTCACCGTGCCGCCTTCCACGACGACGTAGGTCTCCATGTCCAGCGTGATGACGGTTTCGTCGTCAATGACCGTGACCGCCGTCGTGTCTTCGGCAGCGATGGAGACCGTGGCGCTCGGCGACGGTTCGCTCAGTGAAACCGTGAAGACGCGGTCGGCATTGACCACCGAGTTGTCGACCAGGGTGACCGTTGCGCTCTTGGTCCCCGACTCGCCGTCCGCCCAGCTCAACGTCCCGTTCAGCGCGGTGTAGTGGGTCGGGGCGGTCGCGGTGCCATCCGTGGTCGAAACGGTGACCGAGGCTGCGCCAATGGTTGAGCCGCTGCGCACCGCCGAGATCGTCACAGTCCCGTCACCTTCCTCTGCCGAGGCCGTGGCGGTCGCCATCGCGATCACGGTGTCATCGCTTTCGATGGTCACGGTTGCCTGGGCCTGCGCCCCGATGAACACGCGGTTGGCGGGGGTGGCGTTGATCAGCGAGACCGTGAAGTCCCGCGGATCGTTCACGCCGGCATCGTCGAGGATCGGAACCGACAGCATCTTCGTTCCGGTCTCTCCGTCGGCCCAGTTCAGCGTTCCGGACGTGGCGGTGTAGTGAGTCCCTGCCTCGGCAGTCCCGTCCGCCGTCTGGTAGTCCACGCTTGCGGCACCGAAGGAGCCGATCCGGGTGGCGGAGATCGTGACCATGCCATCACCTTCGGTGACCGTCGCCGTGCTCATGTCGAGCATGATGCTGGAGTCGTTGTTGGTGATCATGACCGAGGTCGAATTTTCCGCAGCGATATGCGTTGTGGCACTCGGCGTCGCTTCGCTCAGGCTGGCCGTGAACGCGACGGTGTCGTTGACCAGCTGGTCGTCAACAATCGGTATCGTCACGGACCTGGAGCCGGTCTCGCCATCCGCCCAACTCAGCGTGCTGGTGGTGGTTGTGTAGTCCCCGGGCGCAACGGCAGAGCCATCCGCAGTGCTGACGGTGACTGCTGCGTCACCGAGGGCCGTTCCCGAACGCGTGGCGGAGATCGTGACCATGCCCGCGTCTTCCGCCACGGTGATTTCCGCCGTGTCCATGGTGATCAGCGAGTCGTCGTCAGCGATGGTGATATCGGCGCTCTGGATGTTGCCAAGCACCACGTCTTCGGACGGCATCGGATTGCTGATCGCGACTGAGAATGTACGGGCGGCTTCCGGGGTGTCGTTGTTGAGCACTGGCACCGTGAATGTCTTGGGCCCGTTTTCACCATCGGCCCATTCGATCGTGCCGTTGGTCATGGTGTAGTCCTGCCCGGCAACCGCACTGTCATCTGAAGTGGCGTAGTCGACGCTGATCGCCCCAACGGAGCCGGTGCGCGTTAGCGACAGGGTAACCTCGCCTGCGCTTTCGACGACGGAATAGGTCGTCGCATCCAGGGTCACTGCATTGTCATCGTCCGTGATGGTGGCAGTCGCGGTGCTGGGTTCAACGATGACCGCATTGACCGGATTCAGTAGCGTCACCGAGAACGTCTCGTCGCCTTCGATCTGGGTATCCGGCAGGACATCGAACGTTACGTTCTTGGTTCCGCCTTCGTCAGCGGCCCAGGTCACGGTCACGGAGCGGGCGTCGTAGTCGACTTCCTCCGTCGCCGTTCCGCTGCCATCGACGGACATCACGTCAACCTGTGCGGCGAGTTCAAGTGAGCCCACGCGTTCAAGTGCGACGGTGACCGTTCCGCCGTTTTCACGATCGGACCGGAACGCGGTTTCGGTGAACCGTATGCCGAGGCGATCTTCGATCGTGACAGGTGTTGAACTCGCGCCTTCAATCGTGGCGCCTTCGGACTGAGACATCAGCGCGACGGTGAACATCTCCGCACCTTCCGCGTCGTCGTCGGCAACAAGCGGGACGGTGAAGCTTCGGGTGGTTTCCAGGCCGTCGCCGTCGCTCCAGGTCAGCGTGCCGGACGTCGCCGTGTAGTCTTCTGGTGCGAGTGCCGTGCCATCGTCCGTGGCGTAGGCGATGACGATGTCGTCGCCGGTGATCGGATCCAGCGGACTGACCGAAATCTCGATGGATCCGGCGTTCTCGTTTTCCGCCCAGGATGCCTGGTCGAACTGGAACCGCACGACTTCGTTGGAGCGGATGATGCCTTGCGCGGAGCTTGGTTCATCCAGCATGGCTTCCGCGCCACTTTCGCAGCCCGATACCGCATCCTCCCCGAACGACAGCGACACGCTGAAGCGCTCGTCGCCTTCACGCTGTGCGTCGTCAGAGATAGGTACGTCAAATGTCTTGGTCGTGTCGTCGCCGTCCTCGAACACCAGCGAACCGGATCTTGCCGTGAAATCCGAACCTGCGTCGGCCGTTCCGTTGCTCGTGGCGTAGTCCACGGTCACCGTGCAATCGGTGCCACCAAGACGCTGGACACTGAAGGTGGCATTGGAGTTCGTACCTTCGGTGACCATGATCGACGCTTCGGTGAAGCTGAACTGGCCAGCCATCGCGGCGTCATCGGAATCAATCTCGACATCCAGAGTGCTGTTGTCGCCCAGCGCGAAATTCGCCGGGTTGTCCGCACCGTCGGGGAGTGACAGTCCGAGCGAGAAGCTGATGTTGTCGAGCTCGAAGTCATCGTCGTCCGTGATCGTGACGTTGAAGGTCTGTGTCGCCTCTCCGTCATCGAACGTGATCAGCAGGTCTTCGATCGCGACATAGTCTTCGTTGTCCACACTGCTGGCGGTGCCGTCGGTCGAATTGACCAGCACGGACACGGCTTTGTCGGTTCCACCGGTTCGAGTGAGCGTAATGCTGACGTTGCCATCGTTCTCGTTGACGACAAACGGGTCCTCGGAATCATCGAACTCGAATTCGACCGTGCCGACCTCGATGTCGTTGATTGTCGCGGTGACCGGTTGTTGTGTACCCAGGTCCCAGGTTGTCTCGCCCGCGAGCAGCAGCGAGAAGACCTCGTCGGCTTCGACGCTGGTGTCGTCGTCGATTTCGACGGAAATCAGCTCCGACAGCGTTTCGCCGGCGGCGATCGCCACGACCGAAGGTGACGTCGGGCTGGTGAAGTCGACTCCGGCTTCGGCCTCGCCTTCACCGGTGCCGCCTTCGAGGACTACGGCGATGTTCGCCGCCGCTGTCGACAGATCACCGTATCGTTGCAGGCGGAACTGCAGCGGGGAGTCGTCCTCGTCCACGGACATGCTGGGATTCTCGAACTCTACCGCGGAGAATCCGGCGAACTCGTAGGCACCGGCGTCGCGAATCACTGCCGTCATGTCATCGTTCAGGCCGTCTGCCGCGGGTGCGCCACGCTGGTCGCTTGCAGTTCCGAGCTGATTGCCGGCGTCAATGGCCGGGCTGCCGACCAGGAGGCGGTGCATCAGCAGACCCGTGTCGCCAGGTAGTGCGACCGTGTTGCTGCTCGCGGATAGCGTCGGGCTGATCAGCGCCTGACCGACACCCGAGAGTTCGGTGTCCGTCTGCTGCGTGAACCCGCAAGTGGAATCTGACGCGACGTTGGAGCCGGCTGTCAGTGTGGAATCATGACTGAAGGTGCCGGAGCAATTCGCCGGAATGTTGCCGACCAACAGGTTCTTGTGGAACGGAGCGTCGGAATTGCCAGGGAAGAGGTCGTCGAGCTGGTTGGCTGAGATCTCGAAGCCGTAGCCCTCGCCGCCACCGAATGGTGCGTCGGACCCGTTGAAGGCGATCGTGCAGTTCACCATCGAGGATGCGCGTGCGTTCGCCGAGTCAGCGGCGACACCGGCTCCAGTGGCCGCCTCGTTGCCCGAGACCGTGCAGTTGGACGCCGCGATTGAGCCGCCGCGCGAGTCGGTGATCCCCAGGTAAATGCCGCCACCGGACGTGCTGGCGACGTTCGCCGTCAACGTGGTGCCGGACACCGTGATCGGGCCTCCGAGACCCACTGCCAGACCGGCTCCATTGGCAGCCGTATTGTCGATGATCTGCGAGTCTTGAATTTCCCAGACCAGGGTGGCGAGCCGCTTTTCCGCGTAGATGCCACCACCGTCGTCTGTTCCGGCGGCATTCCCCGAGATGACCACGCGATTGAGTAGTGTCGATCCCGTTGCATCAAGTCGGCTGGACAGGCCTGCGCCCGCTCCGTTGGGCTGGGTGAAGACGCTCGTGACCAGCGAGTTGCCAGAGAGCGTGGAGTTAGTGAGCGTCAGAAAGCCTTCGTTGTCGATGGCGCCGCCGAATGTGCTGGCTGTAGCGTCGGAGATGTGGGTATCGGAAATAATGGCGGTTTGCTCGGCCGCGATCTTGATTGCTCCACCCGGTCCCGCCGCGGCGCTGGTGCCGCTGATGATGACCGAGGTGATTTCAATTGTTGACGGGCGCGGTGTGCCGTTGGATTCCTGGGGATTGAAATGAATCGCGCCACCGCCGCGCGCGTTCTGGGTGACGCAGTCGGTGATCGAGAGGTTCTCGATTCGGTAGTCATCACTCTGGGCGCCGACGAAGGCGAACGCGGCTGGCGGGTCCTCAGAGCCGCCGGGAGACAGGCACGAAACCTGGACTGCCGGATCGGTGCCGCCTTCGACGATCTGACCGATGATTTGGACGGGCACCGCAACATCCGGGAGGTCCCCGCTCTGTACAAACACCGTGGCGACGCCGTCTTGTTGGCCGATCGACTCAAGGTTAAAGTTGATCGTGTGGTAGGGGGGTGTTTCGCCGCCCACGTCGGTCTGGGTGTTCAGGAAGGTGATCGCGTCACGCAACGAGCATGTTGTCTCGGCATCGTCGTCGTTGCACCCGCCTTGGCCCTGCATGCCGGTGTCGACAACCACGGTGAGCGCGAAACCGGGTGTTGCCGCGGTCAAGGCCAGGGCGATGAGAAGGGCGCGAAACGCGTGAGTCATGTTTTTTCCCCTCCGTTGCTTCCAGTGCGGCGCGTCCGCATGGCAACGGCTTGAATATCAATAAAGAAGTGGAGTCCCCTGAAGCGGAGTATGCCGTCAGGTAGATGAAGTCTTCAATAATCCGGAGCGAGTATTGCTTCCCGGCCGATCAGCGTTCGGCGCTCGCCTTATAACTGGTAACGAAAAACGCGGAAAAAACCGGACACCAGTTTTCGGGTTTGTAATAAATGCCAACGTCGGCTTATGACGAGAAAACCCGAATCCCGACCACGAGCGTGGCTGTCAGGGCGACAACGAGGAGTCCGAACAACCACACGGCACCGGGTTTCGGGCGCCGGCGGGCTTCGGCCGGTTCAGGCGGCGGGAGAGAGTGACGTCGCATCAGATCGATATTGCGTCGATTAGCTTTCCATACGACATCGAACGCATCTCCGAGTACCGGAATCAGGCCGACCAGTGCATCGATGCCGACGTTCAGGAGCATTCGGGCCACGAGACGTTTCGGGGCGCCGAGTTGCCAGTAGCGGGCGACCAGGCCGAGCGCGACAACCGCGGTCGCGATGTCGCCAATTCCCGGAATCAGACCGGCCAGGCCATCAACACCCGTCCGGATTCGGGTGCCCGGGATGCGGATGCAGTCGTCGAGCAGCCAGACGTAGCGGTCGAGCTCACGCTGAATCTGTTCGGAACGCTCCGGAGACAGGTTGGCCATCAGTTAGAATTCGCGCTGGTGTTGCGGAAGAGATAATGAATCCGTTTCGTTGGTTGATGCTTGCAGTCGCCTGGCTGTGGCGCAAGCCATTGCTGTGGTGGGTGCGGGCGCGCATCGTGCCGGATCCGCCGGAGTCGATTCTCGGCGAGGCGGCGGATCGGCCGGTTTGCTATGTGTTGCCGGTCCGGAGCTGGTCGGATCGCGTGGTGGTCGAGTCCGTGGTTCGCAGCCGGGGGCTGCCGCTGCCCTACCTCACGCGCCAACGGTTGCCGACGCCGGAGCGAGCCGCCGTGCTGTTTCTGCCCGCGTTGGCGCGGGTGCCGGACGGTCAGCCCAGCGAGCTGGAATCGCTCATCGACGCGGCGCTGGGTTCCGGCGACTACGACGTGCAGCTGGTGCCGGTGTCCGTCTACTGGGGGCGCGACCCGGGGCGCGAGACTTCGTTGCTCAAGATCCTGTTCACCGATAGCGATCAGGCCGGGTGGCTGCGCAAGTTCTTTATCGTGCTGGCCAACGGGCGCAACACGCTGGTGAGTTTCAGCAAGCCGTTGTCGTTCAGCGAGTTCATGGCTGAGCAACCGGATCGCCCGACCGGTCTGCTCAAGCTTTCCCGCATCCTGCGTCTGCACTTCAGCCGCAATCGCAGTGCCGTTCTGGGGCCCAGCCGATCGAATCGGCAGGCGGTGGTGCGCAGTCTCAAGCACCATCCGTCCGTGCGGGTCGCGATCGACGCCGCGATCGAGGAGGGGCGTGGCTCCCGCGAGGATGTGCTGGCCACGGTGCAGCGCTACGGCGAGGAAATCGCCGCCGACTACACGATGGCCGCGATCCGGTTCATGGAGGTCGTGCTGGACTGGGTCTGGAAGCGAACCTTCGACGGTCTCAGCGTGTTCAACGTCGATGCGGCACGCGAGGCGGCGCACGACGGCGGCGTGGTGTATCTGCCGTCGCACCGGTCCCATTTCGACTATCTGCTGGTGAGTTATCTGCTCTACAAGCAGGGGCTGGCGCCGCCGCACATCGCCGCCGGGATCAACATGAATTTCTGGCCGGTCGGCGGACTGCTGCGACGTTGCGGGGCGTTTTATCTGCGCCGCAAGTTCCGAGGCAACAAGCTCTACAGCGCCGTGTTTCGCGCCTATGTGGATGCGCTGGTGGCCCGCGGTACGCCGATCAGTTTCTATCCGGAGGGCGGGCGCAGCCGGACAGGACGTTTGCGTCGACCGATGATGGGCATGTTGTCGATGACGGTGGAGAGCGCGCTGCGCAATCCGGACAAGCCGGTCAAGCTCGTGCCGGTGTTCCTGGGTTATGACCGCATCATGGAGGTCAACAGCTACTTCAGCGAGTTGCGCGGGCAGAAGGCGAAACGTGAATCCGCCGCCAAGTTGCTCAAGGCGGGGCGCAGCCTCAAGCGCAAGTACGGGCAGCCCTACATCGCGTTCGGGGAGCCGCTGGACGTGCTGGAGCATGTGCAGAAAGCCTGCCCGGACTGGCGCGACACCGACTGGTCGGCCGACGAACGCCCGGACTGGTGGGCGGGCTTTGTGTCGCAGCTGGGTCTGGAGATCATGCGGCGGATCAACGGCACGGCGGTGGTCAGTCCGGTGGCGCTGACGGCGGTAAGCCTGCTCGCCAGCCAGC